>CALGJS010000349.1 GCA_937927835.1 uncultured Saprospiraceae bacterium
GGACTTGCCAGAAATGGTTCCTAGCTTTTGGGATGAACAAGAAAAAATAAGGAGAACGGCTGGAATAATGAGGATTATTTTTTTCATGTCAAACGGTATTTTTAAGCATAAAGGAAGCTCCCAAATAAATTGGGGCTTCCTTTATCATTATTTTACAAAGATTAAAATATAACTAAAAATATTATAAATTTAATATCCAGGATTTTGTAAGAGTGTTGGTGCTTTTTCAATCTCACTTAAGGGGATCGGTAAATGGTATTGTTTGGTATCAAACGGTCTATTTAACAAGGTGTATTCTTCTTGAATGAAATTACAACTTGCATCTTTGACCCCTCTCAATCCTCTCACACCAAATCCTAAATGAGATTCAATCATCCATCGTCTTTCGTCAAAAAAGCTATGTCCTTCAAAAGCTAATTCTACTCTTCTTTCTCGTTGGATCGCCTCGTACAGTGCGTCTCCACTAGCGGTAATTTCAGGTTGTAAGGCACGTCTAACAACTTTATTAAGTGCTTCACGAGCTTCTCCTTCTCTACCTAATTCGTATAAGGCCTCGGCATGATTCAAATACATTTCAGCTAGACGGTATAAAACAAAAGGTCTATTTGGAGAAATTCCTCCTGCAACTTCGACACTTTCATCCAAAAATTTTCGAAGGTTGTATCCAGTTTTTGAAGAGTGTAGGGTATTTCCTAATCCTTCGGGAGAATCTAAACCATTTGGGCAATCTTCAGATGGATTCTCTGCCAAGGCATAATCCACTGGACGGCCTCTAAATTCAGCACCTTGAAATAACAAGTTGGCGTAGTAACGCATTTCGCGATTGGTATGTGGATCGTTCGGATTATAAGTCCCATTTTCCGTGGTAGTTCCATCTGCCATGTTATATTCTAAAGCATAATTTAGGGTAGGTGAGGATAAGCCCCATCCTAAATAACCATTTGGTGTTTGGGTTTGATCCCAAAGTGAGTTTGCATCATCCCCAAAATCGTATAATTCAGCACTAAAAGGACGAACAAACAGAAAATCTTCCTGTGGTGATAAAAACAATGCTTGGTATTCTTTGGCATCTGCTACAGCAGCTAAATCACGTCCACCGACCAAATCAATTACTGCTTTGGCAGCATTTGCCGCATCTTCCCATTTGGAACCTTTATTATAGTCAAATAATGGTCCACCACCTGGCAAAGCACCTGGTTCGTGTAACTTACTAGCCGCATAAAGTAGTGTACGAGATTTTACGGCTAGTGCAGCTGCTTTGGTGGCACGACCAAGCTCCGTAGCTGGACGGTTTTCCGGTAGAACAGCCGCAGCTTCATCTAGTTCTTTGACGATAAAATCTACACATTCTTCGTAGGTGTTTCTAACGAGTGCAAAATCATCTTCTAATCCCAACGCTCGATCTAGAATGGGTACACCACCATAATACTTGATTAACTTAGCGTAGAGATTGGCACGAAGAAATTTAACTTCAGCTTTCAATATACCAACCTTCTCAGGATCAACCTTCATAGCTTCACTATCATCAATTCGATCTAAAAATTCGTTGGCTCTTCGTAAATAAATAGAATAGTTGTTCCATCTCGGAGTAAAAACAAGACCTGAATTTGCTGCGGTCCAGCCTCCTCTTAAACGGAAGACATTATCAAGATCTCGGAAATTAAACTTGGCTTCATAAGAGGCACATTCTATGTTAACCCGACGTCCCCACCAAACATTACGGGTAATCCCCCATGATTCGGTACTATTGTAAATCGGGAATACTACTCGTTCTACCTGTTCTGGAACACTATAAATAACGTCTTCGGCAAAGGCATCTCTGGCCGTGGTATCTAAGATGTCTTTCTTGCAACCAATGCTAAAAAACATAATGGATACAAAAAATGCAAATGTTAATTTATTGTTTTTCATTATAATATAATTTGATATTGATTTTTTATTAAAATTTCAAGTTCACTCCAAAGGAATAAGATTTTAGAGAAGGAATTGTGGCGTCTCTAAAGTTATTATATCTTGTTGCTTCTGGATCAAGTCCTAAATCATAGATATCGGAGAACATTGTCAGTAGATTTAATCCACGGAAGTAAACTCTTACATCTCCAAATTTAAGCTGTTTCTTGGTAAAACTATAACCTAGCTCTATTTCTTTTAAGCGAACAAAAGAAGCATCCATCAGGTATAAGTCTGCAGTTTGGATGGCTCCTAAACCACCACCTGCACCATCAATTTGGATACCACTAAAGGCATCTCCTTGAGCAAAAGCGCGAGGATAATCTGCGGTTGGGTTATCAGCTGTCCATCGGTTGTTAAAGACAAATTCAGGTTTGGCTCCACCTTGGTCAAAGAAGACCAGCATTTTGGCCTTAGCCTGTCCTTGAAACAATAGATTTACGTCAAAGTTTTTGTAACTAAATCCTGCGGTAAATCCATACTGAATTTCGGGTACATTAGAGGAAAAAATCCGTACACGATCATCATTGTTTAGCTCACCGTCTCCGTTGGTATCTAAGTAGATTGGCTCACCGGGTACAGTACCATTTCTAACTACTTCGGTCGCATCAATCTGTTCCTGATTCTCGAAGATCCCATTGGTTGGAAAAACAATATAAGAATCCAACGGCTTACCTTCTCTTTGTAAACCTGGAATAACATCCTCGGCTTCATCGAGGAATACTACTCGGTTACGTGCGTCTGTAAAGTTGAACCCAAAATTATAACCGATATTTTTTCCAATTCGATCAGCCCATCCTAGTTGTACTTCCCAACCAAAATTATCTACCTTACCTAGGTTTTCGTTTGGTAATTGTAATCCAGCAAAATTAGGAATTGAAGCGGTTCTCCGAGCAAGAATATCTCTTCTCTTTTGGTAAAAATAATTAACATCACCGGTTAGTTTATAATTAAACATAGAAAAACTCAATCCGAGATTTTTCATGTCAGCGGTTTCCCAAGTGATGTCAGGGTTTGGAACATTAGCACTTGCATACCCATTAAATCGGACACCGGGTGATCCAAAAACATAGTAATTCGGTCGTGGATCCTGCAATGGATTATTTCTATTTAAATCTAAACCAAAATTATAACGAGTTAAGAATTGAAAAGGACCCACTCGGTCATTACCCATGATGGCCCACGAGGCACGTAATTTTAAAGCATCTAAGAATCCAACATCTTTCATAAACGCTTCGTTTCCGATAGACCAACCTACTGCTACTCCTGGAAATGTACCAAAGCGATTACCTGGGCCAAAATTGCTAGAACCATCATGTCGGAGAGTAAGATCGACAAAATATCGCTTAGCAAAATCGTAAGAAATAGAACCAAAGTAGTTCAATCGAGCTGACTCGCTAGAGATACCAGAGGAAGTTTGTCCTTCATCGCTACCTGCGAATAATTCAGGATGGTCATCACTTGGAAAGCCTCTTCTTTGCGCTTCGAATTCTCGTTGTTCGGAAGTAAATCGTTCTGTTCCAATAAAGGTTTGGAACGAATGTCTGTTAAAAGATTTTTCGTAATGAATGGTTGCATTCAACATAAGTTCATCAAACTTCCAAAATCTTTCTGTTAGAATATTTTCTGGTCCGGCTTGAGAAAAACCAGGTGCAGGGATCAATTCTTCGCTTCCTTCTAACTGTGTAAAATAAGTCCAAGGAGTGTACCAGGTCTTGGTATCAGCCGTCCACCTACGGATGCCTGTAAATCCACGAACACTCAGTCCTTCAGTTAACTCATCAAGTGATAAATCAAAAGACAAACGAGTTCGGAGATTATTATCTATTTGCTCTCTAAATCCTGATTCGTTGCTTGACATCACGGCAGGGTTGGCACCGTTTTCACCCCCAAAGGCAGGTGAGCCATCCGGAAAGAACGCCAATTCAGTTGGTTCGTTGGTATAAATATGCTTGTAAATAAAACCATCATCGATACCAGGACGGTCACGCTTTCCAAATCTTCCGGATAAATCCACTCCAACTTTTAAATTCTTAAACATCTGAATGTCAATGTTAGAACGAAGTTGGTATTGTTGGAAACTCAAGGCACCAGACTTGTATAAACCCACTTGATCAATATGATCTCCGCTAACAAAGTATTGAACGCTTTCATTTCCACCAGAGATAGATAAGGTATTTCTCCATTCGGGAGAAAAGTCAGCAAATGTTTCATCCGCCCAATTAGTGCTAGGAAATTTAATTGGATCTGCTCCAGAAGCATATTGAGCAATTTGATCCTCCGTAAAAGGAACTGGTGTTTGATTTCGATCTGCAATTTCATTTTCATAAATGGCATACTGTTCAGAGCTCATTAGTTCAGGAAAAGCGGAAAAGGTAGATAAACTGTAAGTACTGCTGAAATTAATCGTTGGCTTACCCTTGGATCCTCTTTTGGTGGTAATTAGAATTACACCATTTGCTGCTCTAGCACCGTAAATAGCGGCGGCTCCGTCTTTCAGCACTGATAAAGAAGCAATGTCTGATGGAGATAAGTGAGAGAAAGAAGCTGCTGGAATATTATCAATTAATATCAAGGGACTATTATTACCTAAAGTAGATTTTCCTCGGATCAATATACTGACATCCTGGGTAGAACCAGGAACGCCACCACGGTCAGAAACAATTAATCCAGGGACTTTTCCCGCTAAGGATTTTGCTACGTCTTTATTGGTAGTTCGTTCAATCTCCTCCGCATTAATGGTACTAACGGATCCTGTCAGTTCTCCTCTTTTTCTGGTAGTATATCCGACCACGACCACCTCATCTAAAACGGTATTCGCTGCAGATAAAACAATATCAATGACCTTTTGACCACCGACTGTCACACTTTGGCCCGTATATCCAGTGTAAGAAAAATCAAGAACAGCATTTTCGTCAGGAACTTCCAAGGCGTAGTTGCCATCAAAATCAGTGGTCGTACCAGTGGTTGTACCTTTGACCACAATACTAACTCCAATGAGTCCAGATTTGTCCTCAATATCAGTAACAGTACCTGATATTTTGATTTGTCCAAAAGAAACATTAAGTACCATGAATGTGAGTAGGCACATCCAAAAGGTTCTTAAAATAAGTAATTGTCTTTGTCTCATAAAAAAAGGTTTTAAATGTAAGTAATTGAAATACAAACAGGGGCGCTATATGTGTTGACATATAGAGATTAAAGGGTATTTAACCTGTTTATTTAAAAAATTAAATGAAATTTTCTGTGATAGAGTTTTAAGAGTCTTTACTAAACAGTCGAAGTATGCTTCTAAACTATTTCAACCTTAAATTCTAGATGTAAAGTGACAAAATAATTAAAAGGGAATATTGATAAAATTTATCTATTTATTGCATTATTTTACCCCTAAAAAGAGGGAATAGTATATTTCTAGTTAATAGGGGGGAGTAATGCCATTTATTAAGAAGAAGCTATTCTATAATCCTTATTGCAGTTAATGTTTAAACGGGATGAGTAATTTAAATCGTTTGGCGGTATAAATTGGGCGTATATCCGGTGATCAGCTTAAATTGTTTATAAAAATTGGTGATGGAATTATAACCAACCATGTAGCAAACTTGAGAGACAGAAAGTTCGTCTTCCAAGAGTAATCTGGAAGCATTGCGGATTCTGATTTCGTTTAAAAATTGAGTAAAGGATTTATTGGTCATTTTCTTGAAAAACCGACAAAAAGAATTAGTGGTCATACAAGCAATATCGGCTACATCTTTTAGGCTGATATTAGAAGCGTAATTGTCTGAGATAAATTTTAGGATAGCATCAATTTTTTTAGATGGTTCGGTGGCATATTGCCGCATGTCCGTCGAGGATAAGACGGTTTTATTTTCCGTTAAAGATAAGCGATGTAATATTTCTAATAATTTTATAGATTGTAGTGGAGGCGAAAGGTTGACCAATTCCATTAACTCATCATGTAATTCATGGCTGATTTTTGGTCCAAATGACAAGCCATATTTTGATTCTTCGAGCAATGAATTAATGGAGGAAAATTCTGGATAACTAAAAGTTTCGTTTCCAATAAAATTCTTCATGAACTTAATGACCACTGTTTTAACTTTCTCAGAGTTATCTTCTTTATAATAAGATGGATCATTCCGCCATAAATGGGGAAGATTTGATCCAACCAATACTAGTTCTCCTGCTGAAAAGTGGGAAACACTGTCCCCTACAAATCGAATACCTGTACTTTGAGAAATATATAACAACTCAAACTGTGGATGATAATGCCATGCTGCATCCAGACAAGCCTCTTCATCACATCTGATATGAATGCGTTCATTAATAAAACTATCCGGATTTTTTAGAATTAATTTCATGTAAAAGCAATCTAAAATTATGTTTTTACACAATAATAGGAAATTTAATATCAATTATCTAGAATGGAAACAGGTATCCCTTTAGTTTGTTTTCTAGATTACAAAGTTTTTTTATTTTCAAAAATCAACGAACCACCCGTCCAGAAGCTGACCCACCCATTAGATTTTCTACCTCTTTGCGCGTTGAATAATTAAAATCACCTTTAATTGAATGCTTTAAACAAGAAGCTGCAACTGCATATTTTACAGCAATTTGTGGCTCACTCAATTCTGGGGTAGTTAAAGCAAAGATTAGTCCACCAGCAAAGGAATCTCCGCCACCAACTCGGTCAATAATATTTTTTATTTCATAAGATTGATAATGATTATCTTCATCTAAAGGAGCAAATGCAGCTTGTTTAGAATCTGCATCATATAGCATAGCGCCCCAATTATTATGGGTGGCAGAAAGACTTTCCCGCAAGGTAATAGCTACCTTGCTAATGTTAGGAAACTGCTCTACGACCTGACGAGCTACATCTGGATAGCGGGAAGTGTCCAGCGCTCCAGCGTGTACATCCGTTGTCCCCGCTCGAATCCCTAGTACATCATGACAGTCTTCTTCGTTACCGACTACGACATCCACAAAAGGAAGGATAGTGCGAATGGTTTCTTGAGCAAGTTCTTTATTGGTCTTGCCTGGCGCCCATTTCCATAATTTATTTCTAAAATTAAGATCAATGGAAACAGTGGCACCGGCAGCTTTCGCTTTTTGAGCAGCTATGAGGGTTGCATTTGCTGCGTTCCGCGAAAGGGCAGGAGTGATTCCACTTAAATGTAACCATCCAGCGTCTTTAAAAATCGCTTCCCAATCGTAATTCTCTGCTGGTGTAATTGAAACCGCAGAACCTTCACGATCATAGATCACATTACTTGGACGTTGGTTGGCCCCCGTTTCCAAAAAGTACATACCTAATCTACCCGTATCGGTTCTTAAAACATAACTGGTATCCACTCCCGCAGAGCGAACAGCATCCATGGCAGCTTCGGCCAAACTATGTTTCGGGAGCGCAGTTACATAGCGAGCTTTTCCACCAAAATTACAGATGGAAACGGCAACGCTAGCCTCTGAGCCAGCATAGGTTACATCAAAAGATCGACTCTGTCTGAGTCGTAAGTTTTCAGGCGATGCGATACGGCCCATGATTTCTCCAAAAGTTACTACAATTTTCATGTTTTTTAAGTATTATTTCAAGGCATAACGCCCATTTTAGGTATCTTGATTGATGAAAAAATATTTTGCATTTTTGCTCAATGTAATTAACCGCCTTTCCTAAGTTGACGAATAAGCGCGGTAATATCTTCCGCATTTTTTGTGATGGTTCCCCAGTTTTCATTTTGAATAAGTGGTCGTTTGGCAACCCACGAACCTCCTACGGCAGAGATAAGTGGGGAAGATAAATATTCTTTTGCGTTTTCTAAGTTGACACCACCGAGTGGAATAAATTTCAATCCCAAATATTTATAGGGAGCCACAATACTATTTAAATGAGGCATGCCTCCTGAAGTTTTAGCAGGAAAAAATTTAAGAACTCGGCAACCTTGTTCAATAGCCATCTCAATATCTGTTGGGGTCATGATACCAGGAGCAAAAGATAGTCCTTGCTTTTTAGCTTCCGCAATTATCTTTGGATTACAACCTGGGGCGACGGCAAAATCTGCTCCCACGTCAACTACTTCGCGTACTTGTTGAGTGGTCAGGACCGTACCAAATCCGAGTAACATTTCTGGTACTTCTTTTTTAATGATTTTTGCGGCATCTATGGCCACGGGAGTTCGGAGCGTTAATTCAATGGCATTGACGCCACCTTTTAGTAGAGCTTCTGAAAGTGGAACAGCATGTTTTAAATCGTCGAGGATAACCACGGCTACAACTCCTGCTGCTTCAATTCTTTCCACGACGGCGGGTGCCATAATGGGTTTAGAAATGGTATTCATGTAAAATTTATTTTAAGAATTTTAATTAGGATTAGGTAACGGGAAGTGCTTTAGAAACCCGTTTTCTGATCAGATAATCATCCAATGCGAAAGTAGAGCAATCTACCCCAATTCCGCTATTTTTGACACCTCCGTGAGGTAGATAAATATCATATTTTACGCCGTTTAGTTGGACCTCACCAAATTCGAGTTTATCTGAAAAATAGGCTAGGGTAGCCTCGTCCTTAGAGAAAACATAGGAAGCAAGCCCTGCATGCGTATTATTGGCGAGTTTGATCACTTCTTCTTTTGTAGAAAAAGGAACAATCATAGCGATCGGACCGAAAACCTCTGTTTGTAAAATTTCGGCATGTTGATCATTGATTTTTAGAATGGTGGGTTGAAAATAATAACCTGGTCGGTCGATGGATTGACCTCCAGTAATTAGTTCAGCTCCCTGATTGTCAGCCTGTTGGAGGATACTTTCCATTTTGGTAACCGACTGTTTATTGGCCAAAGGTCCCATATCGGGCTTGTTTTCCCGACCGAATCCAATAGAAGTGTTTTCAAATTTTTTAGTCATGCCAGCGATAAAATCATCAATGATTGATTCGTGAATAAAATATCGATTGGGGGCCACACAAATCTGTCCGGTATTACCCGTTTTTAAGGCTGCTCCTAGATTAACAGCGGCTTCTAAATCCGCATCTGGGAATACAATAAAAGGAGCGTTTCCACCGCATTCCATACTAAACCTTTTGATGGATGTTTTGGTACTTTGTTCAATTAATTTTTGGGCCGTTTCAGTAGAACCAATCATTGTAATTAATTTAGGAATGGTACTTTCACAAAGGGGAATACCTACCTCATGTACGTCTCCACAAAGTACGTTGATTACCCCTTTTGGAAAGTTGATTTCGGCTGCCATTTCTCCGATGAGGTAGGCAGAAAGCGGGGAGAATTCAGAAGGTTTAAGAATGATGGAACAACCCGCAGCGAGAGCAGGTCCTAATTTAAAACCTAAATTTAATAAAGGAAAATTGTAGGCTAAAAAGGCCACCACCACACCAAGTGGCTGCGACTTAATATAATGTTGATGAGTCCCTTCCTTATCAGGAATAGGGGTATCTGTTCTTTTTTTTATTTCTTCTGAATAATATTGTAACGAATTAATAATACTGGTTAGATCTTCCTCGCTGCCTTCCCATGTTTTACCCATTTCGTGCAGGATGCTTGTTCGTAATAAATCTGAATTTTCTATAATTTTATTACGAAGTTTATCAATCCAGTCGAGTCGTTCTTGCAAGGGAAGTACCGACCAAGATTCGAATCCTGATTGTGCGGAGGTTAAGGCCAGTTCTGTATCTTCCTTGGAAGCCCAAGCGATGGTGGCAGTGACTTTTTCGTTTCCAGGACAAATGACCTCAAATTGTTTATTGTTCGAGGCATCAACTAAGTTGCCATCAAGGTATAATTTTTTATATCCAAAGATCATCGTTGGTGTTTTAATATTTCTGTGAGTGGAAGATTAGGGATTCCGTTTTCTTTTATAGCATATTTATGAAGTGCCTCTTCATTTAATTCAAATCCTAGGCCTGGTTCGTCAGAGACGGTTATTTTTCCATCTATTACGTTCATCATACTAGAGGTGGTTAACTCATCTCTAAGACCATTTTCGGTACGATCCATTTCGATATAACACTCTGGAGTTCTTAATCGGCCTGGCATGGTATCGATATTACTAATAAAATGAGCGGCAGCGGCAAAAGCAATACCCGTGCCCCAGGTATGAGGTACGATTTCTACTCCGTGAGTAGAAGCTAGCACGCCAATTCTTTTGGCTTCGGTTAAGCCACCTGTCGAACAAATATCTGGTTGTATGATATCAACAGATTTAGATTGAAGTAGGGTTTGGAAGCCAAAGCGAAGATATTCGCATTCTCCACCGGAGATTGGAATAAAGGTTTTAGATCTTAATTCAGCGTATTGATCATAATATTCTGGAGAGATCGGTTCTTCAAACCAAGATATATCGTAAGGTTCTACTGCTTTGGCTAATTGTACCGCTTCTCTAAGGTTATAAGCATGATTGGCATCTATCATTAGTCGAATTTTAGGGCCGATCGCTTCTCTCAATAAACGGACATTCTCTATATCTTCTTCGATACCAATGCCGACTTTCATTTTCATGGCTTTGAAGCCTTTGTCAGCGTATTTCTTTGCTTCCTCACATAGACCTTCTTTCATGTTTTCACGTTTTGTAAAATACATGCCGGTTGCGTACGGAATAATTTTATTGCGTTTTTTTCCACCCAATAATAAATGAACTGGTTGCTGCAAAATCTTTCCTTTCAAATCCCATAAAGCCACATCAATAGCACTTATGGCTGATACTAGGATACCTCTTCTGGCAAAATCGAGGGTACGTCGATACAAAGTCCCCCAGATAGTTTCCGTTTCTAGCGCATTTTGATTTAAGACGTAGGGAGTCAGATGTTCAATACCAGCTTTGATGATTCCAGCAGGACCATATCCTTCACCCCAACCCACATGTCCGGAATCACTGGTAATCTTAACAATACAGATACGTCTTTCAGAATATTCCCATTGAGAAAAATAAAAACTTTCTTTGAGCTTATCACAAAGGATAAAGGTTTCAATTGATTTTACTTTAATACCAAATTTCATTGTCAAAAATTAATTACGAGTTAATGCTAGGTGATGAGGTAGGACACATTACAAATGAAGGCTAATATTGACAAACAGTATTGGTCGCATTTACCCTGCTATTGCATTATTTTACCAAGTGGTAAATTATTAGGCATGTTACCCTTTTAAATTGAATTCATTTGAAACATTCTTTTCCATAAAAAATGATGAGGTCATTAAATTGGTAAATTAATGTAATGGTCAGATAATTTATATTAATAAAGTTTTTCGAAATCATCATACCTTTGTTGAAGATAGAAATCTTTTTTTTAATGAATTTTCAGAATGAAGAACCCTAAAGATATGAAAAATTTGAATCTTTTATTATTGCTTTTTTTGCTATTACCTAACCTTATTTTTGGGCAAACAGAAGGAGAGCGACCTAATATTATTTTGATCTTTGTAGACGATTTAGGATATACGGATGTTGGTTTTAATCGAGATGCTAACTTCATTGAAGAATATGGAATTATCCCTACTCCTGAGATCGATGCCCTAGCCTCAGGTGGAGTGGTGGCAAAAAATGCGCATGTAGCACATCCATTTTGTGGACCGAGTAGAGCGGCTTTAATGACAGGGGTTTATCCACATCGAATTTGCGCACAATATAATCTTCCAAATGATTTAGATTCGGATTTTGGGGTTTCTGCCGATGAGACCTTTTTTAGTAAGGTTTTACAAGACAATAATTATAATACGGCCGCCATTGGAAAATGGCATCTAGGAGTAGGCAATGAATTTATTCCAAATAATCGAGGATTTGATTATTTTTTTGGAATGATTGGCGGTGGTCATGAATATTTTGAATCAATTTACGAACCCACCTGGATAGCTAATGGAGGTAATACCACCAATGAGTACAGAGTCCCATTGCTTAGGAATACAGATTATGTCGCGCCAAGTGAATTTGAGAATGATGAATATCTTACGGACATTCTCACCGAAGAAACCGTCAATTATATTAATGAAAATGGAGCGAGTCCTGATCCCTTTTTTATTTATTTAGCCTACAATGCCCCTCATACGCCCTTACAAGCACCTGCCGCAGATATTGCGCAGTTTAAGGCGGACAATCCAAATTTTGAATCCTTAGTTGCCAATAGTCCAGATATTTTGTCTGCTAATATTCCTAATAATTGGAATGGAACACCGGAGGAATACAGAGCTTCATTGGTAGAAGATCGAATTATTTATGCGACCATGGTTAGCATTATGGATAGAGGGATTGGACAGGTAAAAGATGCAGTGGACGCTAATGGAATAACGGACAATACTTTGATTATTTTTATGAGTGATAATGGTGGAAAATTAAGACAAGCTGGAGCGGTTAATTATCCACTTACTGCTGGTAAAGGAAGTACCGACGAAGGCGGACATAGAGTACCTATGCTTTTTAATTGGCCAAATACTTTACCTGCTGGAGCCAACTATGATCATTTAGTTTCTTCTTTGGATTTATATCCTTCTTTTCTAGCGTTAGCTGATGCTGCCGTACCTACTGGAAAATTACTAGAAGGTAAAACAATTATGAATAATTTAATTACCAATCAAGATGCTAGATCGGAGGAATCTATCTATGTTATGAGACCTTTTTTCGGATTCCATAATGGAGCAGTGATGAACGGAAACTATAAAATTAGTAAAAAAGGAAACAATCCTAATGCATCTGCTTGGAAATTGTATGATATAATTAACGATCCAGGCGAACAAACTAATATTAGAGGTACCCTCCCAAATGGAGAACAGATTGTTAATGATATATTGGAAGAGGCGGTTACTTGGGTTTCGGATTTTCAAGATGTAGATCCTTGTTGGTATGATCATAATAATCCTCATCCACATGAGGCACTTTGGAATAATGGAAGTTTGCCAAGATATGAAGCTTTGTTTGGATTGCCCTTGGGATTAAATGAATTTGTAGATAATCCTTTTAGAATTTTCCCAAATCCAACGAATGGTCATTTTACCTTGAGTTTTGAAAATTATATTTCAGAATTAGAAATTGACGTCTTAAGCCAAACTGGAAGATTGATTAAGAAAATTAATGGGAATAACACCAGTAGCCAAGATATCAATATTTCTGAGTTGCCTGCTGGGTTTTACATAGTTAAAATTATGGGTGATAATAAAATTGCAATAGAAAAAATTATAAAGTTGTAAAAATACGAATCAGTAGTTAATATTAAAGGTAGCCAATAACATAATGGCTATTAGCATTTTGCTATTGGCTTCGCTCGATCGCGCCTGCCTGCCGAAGCAGGATAAGAGAGGGCAAATAGCTAATGGCAAAATGCAAAAAACACTCATTTCAATTAGAACGATGTCGTAAATTATTCAATTGAAATTCTTTTTCAACCCCAGATTCGCATAAATAGTTAAATCAAAAAACTATTGGATATCCAAAACGCACCTGAATCCAGTATGATTTAATCCAGTATCGACACTAGAACCCATTCGTCGAGAATTTCGATATCCAGAACAATAATCATCATTGCAAAGGAACGATCCTCCTCTAATGATTTTCTCTTGTTGGTATTGATTATAAGGATTAAATCCTCGATCAGGCCCTTTGGTATTTGAGCTGCTGGCTCCTGATTTTTTATAGAATTCATAGTCGAACCAATCCTGACACCATTCCCAAACATTACCAGACATATCATAAAGACCATACCCATTAGGAGGGTAGGATTTAACTGGAGCGGTAGTCGCATACCCATCCTTTTTTTTGTTTTCATACGGAAATAATCCTTGCCAAAAATTTGCTTTTGCAGGTGTTTCATTAATACTATTATTACCCCACGGATAGATCGCATTTTCCAATCCACCTCTTGAAGCCCATTCCCATTCTGCCTCTGTTGGTAATCGTTTGCCTGCCCATTTAGCATAAGCTACTGCATCTTCCCAGGCTACCTGTACAACCGGATGATTCATGATGCCTTTTAAATTACTATCTGGTCCAGCTGGGTGTCGCCAATTTGCACCAATTGTCCATCGCCACCATAAAGAGGGATTATTAAGTTGTACAGGCTGATCGGTTGATTGAAAAACTAGGGCACCTGGCTGTAGTAAACTGTCTGGAGGTTTTGGGGTGCCTGGAGGAAGGTCTTTTTTTACTTCTTCCCAAATTACTGGTCTTTCCGCCACCGTTAAATAATTCGTTTCTTGGACAAATAATTCAAATTGGGTATTCGTAACTTCAGTTTCATCCATCCAAAAACTATCTACTACTACCTGATGTTTTGGGTATTCGTTAGGATCGGCTTGTTTATTATCTCCTCCCATGTTTAATATGCCACCCTGGATGAGTACCATTCCTTTTTCATTCTTTAATACTACTGGCAATGTATTCTTATCCCTATTACAACTAGTATTGAAAAGTAGGATTAGAACTGACATTATTAGAAATAAGCGCATATTTATGGTTTAGTTACCTTTTAGTAATTTTTTACAAAAATACCTCATTTAATGATTTTAGTTGTGAAAATAAATTGAATTAACGCTTGTTCTCTTTAGAATTTTTCCTTTTTATCCATAAATACACTTCATTTATCCCTAGATACAAGTCTCTGTTGTATCTATAACAAATTTGAGGGTGTAAAAAAGTTCAAATTGTATCTCCCAATTTTACCAAATCCAAATTTATGAAAAGTACTATTCGAATTGCCTTTTTTGTCATCTTGGTTTTCGGTATTGGCATATTTAGCCTTTCTAGTTCATCGAAAAGTGCCACATCCATTTATTTTAACACAGAAATTGCTGATGATGCTTCTCCTCACGTCTTGGCAAAAGTGACGGCAGCTAAACAATCGCCTATCTCAGAAATTAAATTTGAAAAAGGAACCTATCATTTCTACCCAGACAAAGCTTATGAATCTTTTCAGTTCGTTTCCAACCATGGAGATAATTTGGTGCGAACTGCTTTTCCGATTAGTGGGTTTAAAAATTTGACCATCGACGGACAAGGTTCTACCTTTATTTTTCATGGTCGTATGATTCCTTTTCAAATCGATAATAGTAAAAATATTACCATCAAAAACGTTTCAGTAGACTGGGCCGTTCCTTTTCATAGCGAAGGTTTGGTTGTTGCTAATAATGTAGAAGATCATACCTTTGACATAAAAATTTCTGAAGAATATCCCTATGAAATTCGAAATAATCAACTCATTTTTTTAAAAGAATATTACGAACATGGCATCGGACAATCTATCCTTTATGATCCTGAAAGAGAAGCGATTGCCTACGAAACGGAGAATTTTACCCCTATTTCAATTTTTACTAATACTAAATATAAAGGGATAGCGAAGTCATTAAAATATAAATATAAAATCGATAAACGGGAGCCAGGGTATCGCGATATTGGTCGAGAAATAAGAATTATTTGTGAAGAAATATCGCCTGGAATCGTTAGAATTCATCACCACAAAAAAAGATTACCGCCCGTAGGGATGATTTTGGTTTGTAAAGGTGAGCAAGGGTTTAATCGTATTGCACCAGGAATGAAAGTAACCAATACGGATGGTTTTAATGCCACCAACGTAAATATGCACCATGCAGGTGGAATGGGTTTAATTGCTGAAAATTCTAGCGATTTGGTTTTAGATAGTTTTAACGTTACTCCGAGTCACGGTCGGATGGTTTCTACAACTGCTGATGCTACACATTTTGTCGGTTGTCGGGGTAAAGTAGTCCTTAAGAATTGTACTTTTAATAACCAATTGGATGATGCAACAAATGTCCATGGTTCTTATCAAGAAATTATAGATATTTTGGACGAACATAGATTAGGCGTACGAATGGGACATTTTCAACAACAGTCTTTTACGATTGGAAAACCAAAAGATAAAATCGGAATTGTCCGGTTGAGTGACTCTTTTTTTCCATTCGATAATGTCACCATCAAATCTATCGAAAAAATTAATGGACGCTACCAAATTATCACCTTTAATGAAAAATTGCCATCCAGTATAAAAGAAGGAGATCTTATCGAAAACCTAGATGCTTATCCAGAACTAACTGTTCAGAATTGTAATATCAGTAAAAACCGCGCAAGAGGATTATTGATTTCAACCCCTAAAAAAACGATCATTGAAAATAATTTTTTCAGTACTGAAATGGAAGCATTACTTATTCCAGTGGAGAGTAGTCATTGGTACGAATCGGGCAATGCAGCCAATCTCATCATCCGAAATAATACTTTTCAAGATTGTTCCTATAGCGGTTATAACCGAGGATTAATACGTTTTGTAACGGATGACGATAACGAAAATATTGCTTTTAGAAAAGTAGAAATATCTAATAACAAAATCAATCATTTTGATAATCTAGTATTGGAAATTTCTAATACTGACCAACTTAAAGTTTCTGGAAATATAATCAAGCAATCTTTTTCTTTTCCCAAATTGCATCCAGATAATCCAGTCATTAACATTAAGTCTTCTACCAATGTTTTATTTGAAAATAATCAATATCATGGAGATGCTGAAGTGGTACTAAAAACGGATCCTTCTATGAAGAAAATCAATTTTAATTAACTTAACTTATCTTAACCATATATTTACCCTCAATTGATAATAGTATGAAAATAAAAATTTACAAAATGAAATCAAGAACACTCAGTAAACAATTACTGACAACCCTGTTCGCCATATTTTTCTTTGGCTTGGGATTACAAGCACAACAGATAAAGGTTAAAGGTGTGATCACTGATTCGGAAACAAAGGAAGCTTTAATTGGTGTTTCTGTTGCGATCTTTGATGAAGCTGGAACCTTATTTAAAGGAACCATCTCTGATGTCGATGGCACTTATGAAATTCAAGGTGAGATGGGTCAGATTCTTACTTTCACCTATACTGGAATGAAAGATCTCAAAGTTGCCATTGATAGTCCAGTAATGAATGTAGTAATGGATGCTGAATCTAAACTACTAGAAGAAGTAGTCGTTATCGGATATGGTACTGTTCGGAAAAAAGAAATTACTGGAGCGGTAACCCAAGTAAAAGGGGAAGATCTGCAAAGAGTGAATACGTCGGATGTCGCATCTGCCTTGCAAGGACAAATCGCTGGGGTAAATGTAACGGCAGCCTCTGGAGAACCCGGTGAGGCTTCTCAAATTCAGATACGTGGAATAACCTCTTTGAATGGTTCTAATACGCCATTATTCGTTGTCGATGGAATTCCACAAGACGGAGATCCACGATTGAGTAGAAATGAAATTGAAACCATTGATGTTCTTAAAGATGCTGCTTCTGCTTCGATCTACGGAACAAGGGGAGCCGCAGGGGTTATTTTGATCACTACTAAGCAAGGAAAAGATGGAAAAACGAAAGTTAGTCTAGATGCACAATATGGAGTCCAGCAGATCAATCAAGGAATCCAATTGATGAATGCAGCAGACCAACTTTATTTTGAAACGACAAGACAGCAATATGTGGCCGGCGCATTTGGTCCAGCTGTAAACAATAACCCAAGCTGGTTAAATAATGATACCGATCTTAGAGAGGTAGTACAAAATAACGGTGCAGCCACACAAAGCTATGACCTAGGTATTTCTGGCGGGGTTAAGAATTTTTCCTATAATGTAGTTGCAGGATTTTTTGATCAGGAAGGAATTTTGATCAACTCAGATTTTAGAAGATATAATGCTAGAATCAATACTTTGTATAAAGAAGGTAGATGGAGTGTTAGAACTGTCGTGTCTGCTGCTTCAGAAGAAAGAGAACGAATTGATGGAGGACTGCTTTTATTAGCTTCTCGTTACCTTCCTTACTTCCCAGATATAGATCCTAATATGGAAGTCTTCGATATCGCAGGTGGAGAGTCAGAGACACAGACTAATTTTTTATTGCCAAGACTCAGAAGGACCAATAATACTAACCGTGATCGAGTAAATGGAAGTATGAACGTAGGGTATAAAATAACAAAGGATTTAACCTTTAACACGAATGTTGGGGCGGGTATTACCAATGGCAGAGGACTTGAAATCGTTCCTCCTTTTGCCACCAATGATGTGGCTAATGGAGATACAGAAATAGATCCAACTAGAAATTATATCGAACAAAATAGTAGCCGAGCTAGAAATTATTCCTTGGATGCAGGATTGACTTATCGAAAAAGGTTTGGACAACACACCATCACAGCCTTAGGTTCTTTTTCGGTTGATGAACGTACTTTTGAATACTTTGAAGCGGGGCGTCAGGGTATTGCCAATCCTTCAATTGGTGTTTTAAATATTGGTACCATTAACCCTTACGCTAACTCTGGAGTGGGCGGACAGCAAAACTATAATATCACCACCATCGGAACAATCGGAAGATTACAATATAACTTTTCGGAGCGCTATCTATTTAGTGCCAGTATTCGAAGAGATGGTTCTTCCAAATTTGCTGAGGAGAATCGTTGGGGAGTTTTTCCTTCTGTTTCTGCTGCCTGGAACATTGCGAGTGAACCTTTCTGGCAATCAATGTTAGGTTTCTCAGATAACTTTAAAGTTAGAGCCAGTTATGGAACTACCGGTAACGAAAGTTTTCCATCTTATCAGTTTTCTACTGTCCTTAATCAAGGAGCTGATTATTTATTTGGAAATATAGAGGCCTTTGGGGCTGTCCAATCTAATTTTGCGAATGGTTTAGTAAAATGGGAAACATCTGCACAGACCAATTTGGGAATTGACTTAGGCATGTGGGGCAACAAATTGACCTTAACGGCAGATTATTATAATACAAAAAAGAAAGACATGCTCTTTCCAATCAGACTGCCTAGTTCTGCGGGAGCCCTTTCAGGAAATGGTGCTAACCTTATCTTAAATGTTGGAGATATGACCAATAAAGGAATAGAGTTGGCACTTAATTACCGAGATAGAATTGGAAAATTTAATTGGAATATCGGCGCTATCTTTTCTAAGAATGTAAACGAGATTACCTCTATCAATGGTTCTACAGAATTGATTTATAATGCGAATAGTATTAGCGTTTTGGGCGATGGAAATTCTACCGTGACTACGATCGCTTTGGGGCATGAAGTAGGAGCTTACTTTTTACACGAAACAGCAGGGACAATTAAAGATGCAGAAGATTTAGCTGCTTATCAGGAATTAGTACCGGATGCAAGATTAGGAGATCTAAAATTTGTGGATGAAAATGGAGACGGAACGATCTCAATTCTAGATCGAGTTTATAGTGGTAGTGGATTACCAGACTTTGAAATTGGCGCCAACTTAAGTTTAGGATATGGTGGCTTTGATTTAGTCATGCAATGGTTTGGTTCTGTTGGGCATGAAATTGTCAATGGAAGTTCTGCTTATGCGCATAATTTTAGAAGACACCAGGGATTGCTAAATATGTGGACACCGGAAAATTCTACCTCTGATCTACCAATTCATCGTGGTACGAGTAAAGACCATATTAATTATTCCGGTAATACGGATCTATGGGTAGAAGATGGCTCTTATCTTCGCTTGAGAGTCGCAACGCTTGGTTATACACTGCCAAAAAATCTTACAAATAAGATGGGGATGAATAATTTACGAGTACACGTATCTGCCCAGAATCCATTGACCTTTACCACCTATACTGGACCTGACCCTGAAGTAGGGGGGAATAATGTTGCTTTAAGAGGATTGGATCAAGGAAGATATCCAATCAGTAAGCAATTTTTATTCGGATTACAATTTGACTTTTAAGAAAATTTAAAAAACAAAAAAAATGAAATTTAATATAAAATACATCTTACTCTTAGGATTGTTCTTTTCTATTTCTGCCTGTCAAGATTATCTAGAAGCAGTAGATCCTAATGGAGTTTCCACCGATATTTTTTGGTCTAATTTAGATGAAACAGATTCATCTCTGACTGGTGTTTATGGTTCTATGCTGCATACTTATGTTCATAATATTGGTAATGAGGCTATGCGTTCCGACATTGCATTCCCTCGAAGCCGAACAAACCCTAACGGTCGTGGCGTAGCTTATCATTTTAAAACCTTTAATAATGGAGATAGAGATATGGGTTTACAATGGGATGCCTGCTACCAAGTTGCTTTTCGAGCAAATCAGGTGATCGAAGGCTTAGAAGGCTTAAAAGACGAACCTAATATTGACCTTGATCGGTGGACAGTACAAATGGGGCAGGCTCGGTTTTTTAGAGGCCTTGTTCATTTTTATTTGCATAATATTTTTAATAATGGCGAGATTATTATTCGAGATAGAGTACCGGTTACGATTGAAGATTTTAACAAAGCACTTTCCTCTTCTAGAGAAGTCATTGATTTTTATCGGGAAGACTTGCTTTATGCTTACCAAAATTTACCTGCTAAATATGATGACAGCCCAAGTAATATCGGTCGAGTAACGGCTGGTGCAGCAGCTATTATTTTAGGAACCAGCCATCTTTACCAGGGGGAATACGATGAATCACTAGTTTATCTCAATGATGTGATTGATAACTCGGCGTATGGTTATGAGTTGGTAAGAGATATGAATTTACTTTTCACTACTGCTGGAGAATTTAATGCAGAGTCAATTTTTGAAATTAACTATTCATTAGAAGCCCAATTAGAAGATACACAATGGGATGAAGGAAGTTTTAATTCTAGAATGGCCAGACTTACTGCTCCCAATGGAAAGGGAGGAGGAGGAGCAGATCATTTTTTTCCTACTTCATGGCTAACATATGCCTATGCGAACGAGCCGCTTGATACACTTGATGCTAGAAATTTCGTGGATGATGGTGCGGGTGGTACGCGATTGAGAGGTGTTTCTTTGAGGTCTTCGGCGATGGTTGCAGTTGCGCAAGATGTAGATACCGAATACTATATGGAGCCGTCTTTTCCAGAGGCATGCCTGATTTCTAGTGGTTCTTTTTCATGGTTTAAAAAATATACGAATCATGATATTGCAGAAAGAGAACATGATACGGGATTAACCCCTTGGAAATCTGGAAGAAACATAGTTCTTAATCGATTAGCAGAAGCCTATTTGATGCGCGCTGAATGTAAAATTCAAACAGGAGATTTGAGTGGAGCATTAAAAGATATGAACGAGATCCGCAAACGATGGGCATTGCAATTATTAGGACCTAGTGATGGAAGTAATCATGCTTTCGATGAAATCAATTACACAGCTGCTTCCTTGATGGAACATCTAATGCACGTAGAACGTCCTTTGGAATTATCTATTGAGGGTAATGCATTACGATCAACTGATTTGAGAAGGTGGGGTATTGCTAAACAGCGATTCCAAGATTTAGCTGCTTTGGATTGGCATACCCAAAGATTTAATTTTACAGACTCAAATGGTGCTAGTGCATCTTGTAATAATAGCTTATTAGTAGAAGGTCTGAATAACAATGGTGCAGGGATTAAGGAATTCGAATTGTCAGCAGAAAATTATATCGAATCACTTCATGATTATTTCCCAATTCCATTATCAGAAGTGCAAAACAATAGTGCAATTAATTAAAAATTCCATTATTCCAAAACAATAAAATTTAGATAAAATGAAAAAGATAATAATTTTAATTACCACCTTTGCCTTGGTGTTTTTTGGTTGTAAAAAAGAACCCATCGCACCACTTGAAATTGCTGACTTTTCTGTACACGTAGGCGGGCAAAACCAAAACACTGCTGGAAGGGTGAGCATTGATAATTTTTTAACCTTTTTGGATATTTCTCAAAATACCACGGAACACGAATGGAGAATTGCTGATGGTAGTTTTTTCTTATCAGATGAGGTAAGCAATGCCGATGCTGATTTCGCTGATTTTAAAATTTCAGGGGCTGGAAATGTTTCTATCGAAAAAAAGGTAAACGTACTCTTTACAGAAGCTGGATTACACCCGGTTCAGATATATAATACCTTTGATCAAGAACCAAAAGCAGGACCCGCCACCGCTGTTGAACAAGGTGGACTTTGGGTGGTTGATACCACTTATATGATAGATGTCTATGCCAATTTGGAACCTGCTTTTAAAGTTTTTAAAGGAATGGAAGAAGTGTTGAGTGTGTCAGCAAGTGATATTCCAGATATTAGCGATGCCAGCTCTTGGCCTACTATCGAAGTTGAAGCGGGGGAGTCTTTAACCTTTGTCGATCTGACAACCATTGGTCGTCCAAGTAGTAGAGCATGGTCTTTTGAAGGTGCGGTTCCTGCTGCTTCTCAAGACTCAGCGGCAACCGTTTCTTATTTTGCTTTAGGAACTTATCTGGCTGGTAATATTAATAGCGAAAGATCAGGCGCGTTGCCTGCTCAAGAAATTGCTAAAGTAATTCCAATTCAGGTCAGCGTAGTGCCTTCTACCCAACCATTTTTCTACGAAGGAAATTTAGTGGAGCAGGTAGATGAAAAGATCGTTTTTAACGTAGGAGGAGAGTTAGCTCCTTTCTCAGGACAAGAAGGAACTTTTACCGTACGAGTAGTCAATGAGGCTGCTGGTTTTGACCAAGAGATTGCGGTATCTTCGGCTAAAATAAGTGATAATGATGCTACTGCAATTGAATTAACCTTGGCAGAACCTATTTATAATTCTGATGTCCTTACTTTGAGCTACGCTGGATCAGAGATTAAGTCTGCGGATGCGAGAATACTTGCTGATTTTGGTCCTGAAACAGTCGCTATGCACTTCGAACCAAATGCGATACAAAACGCAGACTGGGCAAGTTTTGAAACCGAAGACCCTAACTGGAAAAAAGCTTTTGCTTTTGGATTCTGGGTTGGAAATTCTAATGGTGATGCCATGATGCCACATTATGCCAGAACTCAAGAACGTTTTGTAAGTGGTACTTCTTC
>CALGJS010000350.1 GCA_937927835.1 uncultured Saprospiraceae bacterium
AAGGATACCAGCTCCAAAGGAAACCAAAAACCAAATAGTCAGCAGAATCGCTAGATATTGTAGATTTTTACGCCAGTATTTTTTTGCATTTTCGTCAGACATAGTAGTTGCTTTTTAGATAGGCTCTAAAAGTAAAGAATAATTCTTACGAACTGAAATATCTTGGAAAAGAAAAGGTTGGTTGGTGAAAAAGATAAAACCAATAATGCTGGTAAAGGATCGTGAAAGATGTGTTCTATGTCTAGGTGTTTAAATAAAGTGATTAAACACATAGACACATAGACACATAGGACACATAGAAAAATCGCGGTACTAAATCGCGATATTAGGACGCGAAAAAACTGCTATGTGGTAATGGTGCTTGAAAAAATAAAAAAAATATTTCTTGTTAAAGGCCGCGAAAGCAGTGCTATGTGTTCTATGTGCCTATGTGTTAAAAAAAATAAATATTTAGAATAGTATGAAAAAGTGTCTTATGAATGGAGTAGTTATCATCTTAAAAATAAACTATTAGAGAATTATTATATTGAAAAATCAAACCAAATTCCATAAAACAAAAAGAATCAATAGCGATACGATAGCCAGAATACCAGTCATCGCAGTCCAACTTTTTAGCGTGTCCATTTCGTTGATGCCGAGGTAACGACTGACCAACCAAAATCCACTATCATTCAAATGTGAAAATCCACTAGCACCAGCTGCGATACTCAGTACAATCAGCGCTAATTGTCTCGGAGGGAGCGATAAGGCACCAAGAATAGGTTGCATGATTCCGGCGGCGGTGATCATTGCCACAGTAGCGGAACCTTGTAATAATCGTAGAATTAAAGCAACTGAAAATGCGGCTAACAGTGGCATAATGTCGAAAGCGATAAATTGTTCGGCCAACATTTTTCCAGCACCTGTTTCGACGAGCATTTGTTTAAAAACGCCACCTGCTCCGGTGATTAAAATGATGATCCCTGCGGGTTGAAGGGCTTTCATGCTGACTTCTTGGAGTTGCTCTTTTGTTGCTCCGTATCTTGTTCCTAATAAATACGTTGCCATTAAAGTACTGATGATCAATGCGATGATTGGATGTCCGACAAATCGAAGGATGGCCAACCAAGTAGTTTCTAGGTCACCATAAACGGCTTTGGTGACGGTGTTCATAACAATTAATAACAATGGAAATAAAATCAGAGATAGGACCAATCCTACTGGAGGGCGCTGCGTAGCAGTCTCCGCGGGAGCTGATGGTACAAAACTTTCAGGTACGGTTACGTGAATTTTTTTACTAATAAAACTACCAAAGACGATTCCGGCAATTAATGTGGTTGGTAATCCTACAATAAAACCAAAGAGAATAATCCAACCCAAATCCGCACCGATAATATCTGCTACCGCAATTGGTCCGGGCGTAGGAGGAATGAAGGCATGCGTCACTGCCAAACTTGCTAATAATGGAATGGCATAATATAAAAGTGATTTTCCTGTTTGTTTTTGTAAAGCATATAACACTGGAATTAAAATAATAAAAGCGACATCAAAAAAGACAGGAATCGCAATTAGAAAACCAGATAAAGAAAGTGCTAGTTGAGATTTTTCTGTACCAAACTTATCTAATAAAAACCGAGAGAGGGTTTGCGTTGCACCGGTATGTTCGAGGATGCCACCAAAGATAGATCCTAGTCCAATGATGATGGCTACATATCCGAGCGTTCCGCCCATTCCTGCGATGACGGTATCGATGATTCCTTGGACGGGCATTCCTGCGAGTAATCCAACGGAGATACTACTAATGAGTAGTGAGATAAAAGCATTGAGTCGAAGGACTAAAATTAAAATCAATAAAATACCGATACCAAAGGCAAAAGCAAAAAGTAAAGCAGATTCCATATTGAGGGGTTAGTTGGCAGTATACTGCGAGTAACAAAGAATGATTAAAAAAGAAGCAACACAGAGGATGAGTCCGATCATAAAAATATTATAGGAGATTTTGATCATTTTATATTTTTTGGAAAGCACCTGGCCAAGTTCATAAATATCAACGGCCATATTATCATATAGTAGCTTTTCGTCGTTTTTTAAGAATCCTAAATTTTCGACAAATTCGTCTTGTTTCATGTGGATAAAGTTTCCAAAAAAAAGGACACTTTTGGTTCTTTGTACGATGTCTTTTTTCTCAACATCCGAAGAAGTTACTTTTGGATTAGCAGAGAGAATCGCAAAGACAGCAGAACCTAAAACGGCGATTAATAAAATTAAAATTGGTAAGAAAAAACGAAAATGATCAAACGAAACTTTTCCTGTTAGTGTAATACTCGTCCCGATTAAGGTAATAATGGCAGAGAGAATGATCGTGTTGATACTGATCATCATATTGGCTTTGCCATCGGCAATAGAACTTAAATTGATATGGGTACGATAAGTGGAACGATAGAGCGTATCGATTCCTCGACCAAACTCTTTTCCAGTTTTTATACGAATATCATCTCGTTTAGAATTTTTTAAATTTTTCTGTTGTGTAGTAAGATGCGCAGCAACTTGATCTTGATATTTTTCGTTGGCATAGGCAGTGTAAAATTGTCCCTCACTTAATTTTTTATAAATGATGCTATTCCATTCTTTATCTTTAATTTTCTTACCCTGAATATTTTCTAATTCAATTTTTAGGTAACTAATATTATTGAAAAATTTAGATTTTCCTAGATATGCGGAGCCAGCATCTTGAGTGATTTCTTCGAGCGTATCTGTTGGTTTATTTGCAGCAGTGCTATTAAGAATGATTTTTTTTACTCGATCAATATCGGATGTTTTCCAATCTTGTTTTTTAAGATAATCTGCTGCGAGTTTTACACTTTCAGTTTCGTACTCCTCATATTGGGTAACCATACCGGAATAACGAAACCAGTTGGCCGCCAATAAAATATCTTTTTCTGGCGCTGCTAATCCGAGCGCTTCGGCCATTTTGTTTACCTGTTTGATGACGGATGTCAGGTAGGTAAAATTATGGAATTTATACGCATTAGGCATCTGATTTCGGTGTATCTTTTTTAGATAGTCCGCAATATCCCCAAGATCAGTTTGCGTTTTTTTCTCTGTCATTTGCTTAATTTAAGGTATTTGCTTTTCTTGCGAAGTAGTATGCTGTTAGATGGTCTTCTTCGAAAGCACAAGTTCAACACTCAAATAAGGGCTTTTATCCTAGATATCCAAAGAAGAAGGAGTTTTTCAACAATATCATATATAAAATATCTTATCTTGCTTTTTGAAATGGATAAAGAAATATTATTAGACCTCGTTTCTAAACGAATGCCTTTCGGCAAATACAAGGATCGCTTGATCTGTGATCTTCCTGTTTCTTACTTAGAGTGGTTCAATCGCAAAGGATTTCCTAAAGGAAAAATGGGAATGTGGCTGCAAACCATGCATGTGATCAAAACCAATGGATTGGAAGATTTGCTCAAACCACTGAGAGACAAATGATTATTTGATGTGCGGATTATTTGATGTGCGGATTTCTTAATTAGTAGATGTGCGAATTAATTTCTTTAGGAGAAAATATGGTTGTTTTTTTTATGGTTCAAATTATTGAGACATCTTAATCCGTAAATCTTTGGAAGTCGGCAAAAAATTACGGGAATTTACCCCGGCCCTGAAGGGAGTTCCCGTAATTTTTTACCTTGTTGATCTGCGACTAAGTTAGAAATTTACTAATCTCCCCATCCATTAATCAATAAGATTCGGGTAATCTGTAATAATCCCATCTACGCCGATTTCAATTAATTTTTTCATGATAACAGGATCGTTAATCGTCCAAGGGATTACTTTCATTCCTTTTTTGTGCATGGCGTTAACGGCGCCAACGTTGAGGAGTTTAAAATAAGGACTGTAGACGTTAGGTGTGAAGGTTAATTTTTGGAGATTGGCTTCGAGTCCTTCTATATTTTCAACTAAAAAAGAGGTTGCGATATTCGGTGCCTGACGATGGATTTCGTTGAGGATAGCAGGATCAAAAGACTGTAAGATGATTTGATCTTCAATTTCTAATAAGCTAATTTCTTGAAGTGCTAGCTCTACGAATTTTTTAGGTTGAGGCGTAAATTTACCATACCATTCTGGCTTACTTTTAAGTTCCACATTATAGTAGGGTGGTGTACGTTTCGTTTTTCGACAATGCAATTCTACGTTGCTGATTGCATCCATAAAACTCGGCTTGTATACTTTCATTTTATTTTGTTCTGAGAAGCGAGGATTCCCGCGGCTTCCACAGTCAAAAGCTTTGATGTCTTTATAATCCAAGTCTATAATCTTGAGAGATTCTTCCTCCGCTTCTGTAATTTCTCGACCATCGGCATGTTGACAGATGACGTGTGAAAACCAAGGTTCGTGAGAGAGAATTAATTGACTGTCTTTAGAAACAACAACATCTAACTCTAATGTTTTAATTGGGAAGTCCAAGGCCTTTACCAGTCCCATCATACTATTTTCGGGATAAAGTCCGCGTGCACCTCGATGACCTTGGAAGTCGATTTGTTTTTTGGAAACAGGAGCGGTAGGTTCACTACAAGCGAAAAAAAGAAGGAGACTAAAAAATAGGAGTTGTTTCATGTGTGTAAAACTGTTTTTGAAATTTTGTTAGTACTTTGTTTTTTAGAGGAGAAAATTTAATTTGCTATTTGCTATTTGCTATTTGCTATTTGCTATTTGCTATTTGCTATTTGCTATTTGCTATTTGCTATTTGCTATTTG
>CALGJS010000351.1 GCA_937927835.1 uncultured Saprospiraceae bacterium
AAAAGGTTCTGCAATTAACGGCGGTCGTATTTAAGTTAATGGAGGCACCAAAAGCACCTGCTCCATTGGTGGAAGTTCCGACCCCTCGTTGGATTTGGATTTGACTAGCCGAAGTGGCGAAGTCGGGTAGGTCGACCCAAAACACTCCTTGAGATTCTGAGTCGTTGAGTGGGATGCCGTTGATGCTGACGTTGGTACGACTCGGGTCACTTCCTCTGATTCTGATACCCGTATATCCGATTCCTGTTCCTGCATCGGAAGTCACCACCGTCGAAGGAGTCCAGCGTAAAAGATAGGGAACATCTTGACCCAGATTTCTTTCTTGAATTTCTTCGGCGTCGAGATTGGTGTAGGTAATCGGTGTTTTATCATTGGCCCAGTTACCGTTTACCTCGATGAGTGGCATTTCAAAATCTGTTTCTACCAGCGTGATCGTTATCTCGTTGGTAGCTTGAGTTAAATTGACCGTCTGTGTAACTGTTTGATAACCTAGATAGCTGGCTTGGAGCTGATAAGAAGTTTGATCTAGTTTTTGAAAAATAAAAAAACCATCTGTACCAGTAATCGCACCTTGATTGGTCGTCAATAATTCGACGGTAGCACCGGGGATAGAAATTCCGTTTTGGTCTACAATATTACCAATCAAGGTATATTGAGCAGACAAGGAAAACGTGCAAAGCAAACAAGTGAAAAAGAGAATAATTCTGTGCATCATCATTGAGGTTTAATGTTGAAAAAATGCACTTCTGGAGAAACGACGATCGATTAGATGCATAGGAGCATCTACCGCGAAGTTGGTAGGAACTATATCCCTTTCCGGCATTACCCGGACAGGTTCAATGGGTATAATCTCAGCCTTGTCGGCACCCCAGTAAGTGTTTAGATTTATAGGAAATACAAATCTGGTGCAAATATACCCTATTTTAAAAGAGGTACCTAAATTTGAGTTAAACCAATTCTAATTTTTGTGTAAAAATTTTGATCTGTTGGGTCTATTTCTAAATAAGGTTGTTGGTGAGCACGGAGTTTATTTCGATAGATATGGAAAAGGCGATTTCGGTCGTTGGGATTTTCGCGTTGCGGATCGTAGGTCCATGGTAGGGTAGGTCGGAGCAGTAAGTAAAGGTCGGTTTTTTGTTGATTTAGAATAGTAGAAATATAGGGATCAACTTGATCATATTTTTCTTCACTCCAAATTAGGATCGTCCATAAGTCTGTATCACAGATGAGGAGGTGGGGATTTATTGCGGCTGCTTTTTTTTCGGCAGCGACTTGTCCTTGAGCTATTTTTTTTAGATCAGATTGCTGGTAAGGATGATTTAATACCTCTAAATAAGTCCGCGCGTATTCTGTGACAAGTGGCGCATTAAAGTCCATGGCTAAGCGTTTAGCGATCGTGGTTTTTCCAGAAGATTCGGGACCGGTGAGGACGATTTTTTTCATGTGAAGGACAAAGTAAAAAAATATGATAACATAAAAGCAAAACCTTAGAGATCTCTTTTTGTTAATACGACGATTTCTAAATATCTTTATGCTAATCAGGGGTTTAATTAAGTTTACTTAAGCGAAACGAGAAATATTATAATTGTTTTTTGCTATTTGCCTTCTTCAATCGCGATAGAGGGAAGCAAATAGCAAGAAGCAAGTGGCAAATAGCATTTTTCTATGGTACTTTTCTCATTTATGCTTAGGATTTTAATTAAACGACAATTACTGATTTGCATTATAAAAAATTGCCCACATGCACGATATCGAACCACATTTTAAGTGGCGTAATAAATACATTGCTTCCGAAGATGAAAGATCTCCTTTTTTCGGTAGAGTCTATGATGAATTTTCTTTTTCTCAAAAAATATACAATTATTATATCCATCCTCAGTGGGACCATTTTGGTTCGGAGACGCTATATGCTAAAATACTTTTTGCGGATTATGACGATGGCTTTGCAGCCATTGAACTACTAGGAGAATGGAACGATGTGATTCACAATGACATCATGTGGGTCAAGCGAGAAATAGTGGATCAACTCGCTCATCACGGTGTCCATAAGTTTATGTTTATCATGGAAAATGTCCTGAATTTTCATGGAGATGAAGACGCTTATTATGAAGAATGGTACGACGATGTATCAGATGAAGAAGGCTGGATTTGTATGATCAATGTCCAAGAACACGTAGCCCAAGAAATGTCTGACACACAATTGCATTATTATCTTAACTTTGGCGATCGTTATAACAATATCAACTGGCGGACTCAGAAACCCGAAAATCTCCGACTACTCATGGAAGCGTTGATTCACGGAGACGTCAAACTATTAGAAAATTAAAGAGCATGTAACAAATTATGGGAAGTAGTATATTTTTTGCTAGTTGGCCAGTTAGCTATTGGCTGGTTAGCTTCCCTCAAACGTAAAAATACGTTAGAAGAGCGCCAACTGGCCGACCAGCAAACAAGCTAACTAGCAAATACTCCAAATTTGTCACGCACTCAAAATTAATTCAAATGCATAAATCAGGATTCGTTAATATTATTGGTCGTCCCAACGTGGGCAAATCTACGCTAATGAATATCATGGTGGGAGAAAAAATGTCCATCATTACCAATAAACCTCAAACGACGCGTCACCGGATCATCGGGATCGTCAGTAATCCTGATTCTCAAATTGTCTTTTCTGATACGCCAGGAATTATCGCGGATCCTTCTTATAAAATGCAAGAGGCGATGAATCGGTTTGTTGCTTCTACTTTTGAAGATGCGGATGTAATGCTATTTGTTACCGATACTGAAGAAAAATATACCGACGACGATCCGATTATAAAAAGACTACAAAGAGTAAAGATTCCGCTTTTCCTATTGATTAATAAAACGGATCTTAGCTCACCAGATAAGATCATTCCGCTGATTCAATGGTGGAATAAACGGATCACCTTTAAAGAAACGATTCCAATTTCTGCACTAAATAAGAAAAACGTAGATACTGTTTTAAAATTGATTGTAGACAATTTGCCAGAAGGCCCCGTCTATTATCCGAAAGATCAGTTGACGGATCGTAATGAACGGTTTTTTATTAGTGAAATAATTAGAGAAAAAATTCTCCTATTCTATCATCAAGAAATTCCTTATTCTTGCGAAGTAATTGTCAATAGTTTTAAAAATACCGTTACCAAAAATAACGAGCCCCTCGTTCGTATCTCAACCACCATTTTCGTTGCACGAGAATCTCAAAAAAATATCTTGATCGGAAAAGGTGGATCTGCCATCAAACGATTAGGCGCCAGTGCTCGAAAAGATATGGAAGACTGGTTAGAATCAAAAGTATTCCTCGAAACACATGTCAAAGTGAAGAGTAATTGGAGAGATGATGATCGGATGTTGAAGCATTTTGGATATTAATAAGGTAATGAATAATTTTTTAATGAAAAATTAATAATGCCTGCCTACCGAATAGAGTATGGCCTGCAATCGTGTAAATACCAATCACTTAGTAATTGATCCACGAAAGAAGAGCACTAATTAACCAATCCACTGATTAACCAACCAATCAACCAACAAACAATCAATTTAACGTATCTTTGCACTTCAAACGCACTTAAACTACCTCAAAAGTGCTTCAAAGAATAAAATCATGGGAAACATTGTAGCCATCGTTGGACGTCCGAATGTCGGAAAATCTACGCTTTATAATCGCCTAATCGGAGAAAGACAAGCCATTATTGACGATACTAGTGGGGTAACTCGCGATCGTAAATATGGGTTGAGTGAGTGGAATGGAAAGAAATTTACCGTTATCGATACGGGAGGATTCGTTCAAGGATCGGATGATGTATTTGAGTCGGCGATCCGCTCTCAAGTACGAATTGCAATTGAAGAGGCGACTTTGATGATTTTTCTGGTCGATGTGACTACAGGTATTACCGATTTGGATGAAGAGGTGGCTAGTCTCTTGCGTAAGAGCGAGAAGCCAGTTATTTTGGTCGTCAACAAGGTAGATAACAACCGCCGGATGCTGGAGGCCAACGAATTTTGGAGCATGGGTTTTGAACATACGCATTTTCTCTCTTCGCTTACGGGAAGTGGAACTGGTGAGGTGCTGGATCTGGTGACCGAATTGATTCAAGATGACCCACCATTAGAATTAGATATTCCTAAATTTGCGATCCTCGGGCAGCCCAACGTAGGAAAGTCTTCATTGGCCAACGCGTTATTGGGCGAAGAACGAAACATCGTAACCGACATAGCGGGAACAACAAGAGATTCTATTCATTCGCGTTACCAAAAGTTTGATAAAGATTTTTTGATCATTGATACCGCTGGAATGCGTAAAAAAGCACGGGTCCATGAAGATATAGAGTTTTATTCTGTCATGCGAGCCATTAAAGCGATGGAAGAGGCCGATGTTTGTATCCTGATGATTGATGCACAGACAGGAATGGAAGCGCAAGATATGAGTATCTTTTCGCTCGCTCTAAAACGAAATAAAGGGGTGGTGATTTTGGTTAATAAATGGGATTTGGTAGAAAAAGAAACCAATACCGCCAGAGACTATGAACTAGAATTGCGCGCTAAGATTGCCCCTTTTAATGATGTGCCTATCGTCTTTACTTCGGTCCTTAATAAACAGCGAATTCTAAAATCTATTGAGGTTGCCCTGGAAGTAAATGAAAACCGAAATCGTAAGATCAAAACATCTGCTCTAAATGATTTTATACTGGAAGCCATCGATAAGAATCCTCCACCATCGAATCGAGGACGCTTTGCTAAAATCAAATTTGTTACGCAGTTACCAACGTATTATCCAGCCTTTGCCTTCTTCTGTAACAATCCAAAATATATCAAAACAGATTATAAACATTTCTTAGAAAATCAGTTGCGTAAGGAATTCAACTTTACGGGAGTACCGATTGGCATCTTTTTCCGTCAGAAATAGAGAAATGCTGCTTATTGCTTGCTTATTTGTTTTTTGCCCTCTTCAACCACCGTTGAAGAGGGCAAAAAATTAGCAACAAATAGCCAATTTTAGGCACAATAACTGCCATATTTTCATTTGGTGGTTCCCTTTTCCAAATATTATCACTGAATTATCACTAAAATTCAGCAATTTTGCGAATACAAATTAAGTATAATGACAATTACTGAAACCCATATTGAAGGCCTTAAAATCATTGAACCTCGTGTATTTGGGGATGATCGTGGCTATTTTTATGAATCGTATAACGCTAAGTCTTTTAAAGCAGCGGGTATCGAAAATGATTTCGTACAAGACAATCAATCCGCTTCTGTCAAAGGCGTACTAAGAGGTCTACATTATCAACGACCTCCTTATGCTCAAGCAAAACTCGTCCGTGTCCTTTCCGGTGAAGTATTGGATGTAGCCGTAGATATTCGAGAAGGATCCGCTACTTATGGACAATGGTACAGCGTACGATTGAGCGGAGAAAATAAAAAACAATTCTTTATCCCAAGAGGATTTGCTCACGGTTTTTTGACCTTGAGTGAACACGCCGTTTTTGCTTATAAATGTGATGGTTTTTATAATAAAGAAAGTGAAGGTGGTTTGCGTTACGATGACCCGAAAGTCGGTATCGACTGGGAAGTAGCAGTTGAAAATGTATTGTTATCTGAGAAGGATGCGATCTTACCAACCCTTGGAAATCATTTGAAGTTTATCGATTTCACGGTGGGCGCAGATAAATAAATTTCCGTAAATAAACGATTAAACGATTAAACAAATCAACAAATCAACAATGAAGAATATTCTCGTTACAGGTGCGAATGGACAAGTAGGTTCTGAACTAAAAGCACTTGTTGCTCAGTATCCTGATTTTAATTTTGACTTTGTAGATAAAGAAGAGTTAGATATCACAGATGAAGTGGCGGTTATGGCTTATTTTGAAAATAAAAAATTCGCTTACTGTCTGAGTTGTGCCGCCTATACTGCGGTGGACAAAGCGGAGGAACAGAAAGATATCGCAATGTTGGTCAATACGGTTGGCGCAAAAAATCTAGCGGTAGCAGCCCAAAAAACTGGTGGACGGATGCTTCACCTTTCTACAGATTATGTTTATCACAATAATCAAAATACTCCTTTCGTAGAAACAGACGAAACCAATCCTCAAGGAGTTTACGCGGAATCTAAATTGGCGGGAGATCGAACGGTTTTAAATATCAATCCTAAAAACCTGGTCATCAGAACCTCTTGGGTTTATTCTACTTTTGGAAATAATTTTGTAAAAACGATGTTGCGCTTAGGAGCAGATCGGGATAAGCTAACAGTTATTTTTGATCAGATTGGAACGCCGACTTACGCATACGATTTAGCAAAAGCGATGTTGGACATTCTAACAAAAATTGAAAATAAAGAAGTCGAATCTGATAGCATCGGTGGCGTATATCACTATAGCAATGAAGGCGTTACTTCTTGGTATGATTTTGCTACCGCAATTTTTAGAATAGAAAATATCAATTGTAAAGTATCACCTATTGAAACCAAAGATTATCCGACGGCCGCCAAGCGACCACATTTTAGTTTGTTGAATAAAGCTAAAATTAGAGGGGCTTTTGGATTAGAGATTCCACATTGGGAGGTAAGTTTGGATCGATGCTTAAAAGCATTACGCGTCAATTCTTAAAGGTCTTTTTAATATAGTTTTCAATGAAAAAACCTTCTCTAAGCTTAGTTACTAGAGAAGGTTTTTTTGCAGAAAAAATTCCCTACTTGAGCTATTCCTATTCCTATTCCTATTCCTATTCCTATTCCTATTC
>CALGJS010000352.1 GCA_937927835.1 uncultured Saprospiraceae bacterium
GTTTCGCCCATTTTTCGGTAAACTTCCTGAATCCTTAAGATATCCATTTCATTAGCATCAGCGGTAATAATAGAAATAAAGGTACTGTTTCTGCTTTTAAAACTAGGATTTCCAAAGGCAGACCAGATGAGTAAGATAACGGGGAGCAGGAGAAAATATTTCCAGCTGTTGGCGGCAGAAGATTTCTTTTGTTGCATCATCATGATTCGTTTTTTTAGGAGTGAAGAATTATAGTTTGTTGCAAGGCTGTAAGGAAAATTTGGTACGGCTACTTGCAATAAACTATATTGATATGTTTTTTGGTCAACGCCGCTTTTTAGCAGACTCTGATCTACTAAAAACTCTAGATTTGTTTCTACTAATTTTCGATGCCACCAAGCAAAAGGATTAAACCACTGAATGATTATTAAAAATTCAGATAAGAGAATATCCCAAGAGTGTCGCTGTTGAATATGAGCTGTTTCGTGCGAAATTATCTGTTGGAGAGTAGATGAATCGTAGGCGTTTTTATCTATAAATAAAAAGCTGAAAAAAGAGAATGGTGCCAAAATTTTTCCAGGATAAACAAAGAGTATTTTTCCTTTTCGTTCTCTTTCATTAAAAAGAATTAATAAGAGAATGGAGAAAATTTGTGCCAGAAAGCGGAGCAAGAAAATAAAAAATCCAATTAAGTAGACTAAAAAAATAATAGCTTCCCAATTCCATTTTTTGACTGAAATTTTATTAGATGCAGGAGCGATAATTTTGTTGTCTAAAGTGGGAGCGACCTCCACAAGTTCAGACCTGCTTTCAACGACTTCCGATTTTGTAAGTGAAATATTCGAAAACCAAGAAGGTGTTTCTAACAAAGGAAGCGTTAAGGCTAATATAATATTAGCCAATAAAATCCAGCGATTTAATTTTAAGAAAGTTTCTTTCTGTAGAAAAATTACAAAAAATAAAAGCAAAAGACTTAAGCAAAGCCCACTCTTTCCGAGATATAAAAATAACTCCCCCATTATTCCTTTTCTTTTTCGATGAGTTTAATAATCTCTTTTAGTTCCTCTACAGACAGCTTTTCTTCTTTGGCGAAAAAAGTGACCATCTTTTTGTATGAATTATTAAAATACTTGGTCATTGTTTTTCCAAGGAAATCTTCTCGTTTAACTAAAGGAAAGTAGCGGTGTGTTTTTCCAAAAGCTTCGTATCCAACATATTTTTTCTCTTCCAGTTTTCTAACAATCGTAGATACCGTATTATAATGTGGCTTTGGATCGGGTAATGCCGCGACAATCTCTTTCACAAATGCCTTTTCAAGACTCCAAAGCACTTGTAAGATCTCTTCTTCTTTTCTAGTTATTTTTTCCATAATCCAAAACTATAACTATTTTTATAGTTATACAACTATTTTTATAGTTTTAACATTTTTATCTTCTCTTTTTTAAGAATGTTGATTATTTTATAAAGAGGACACTAGCTTTACTCACCCTGTTATTTAGTGGTTAGCTAAGTGAGTTTTTTTAAAGCGATAAGTAATCGGAAAAATATTCTAACTGTGATTTACTCAAAGGAGTCAAAAAAAAAGCGCCCCTCTCCACCTGAAAAGGAGAGGGGGCACATCCCAAAAACAGATTGAGAAATTTCATTCCGAAATAGTGTGTGGTGGAATGAAAAATCATGAGATTATAATTGTTTGTAAAAAACAATTATTAAAAAATAAAAAGTAATGTGACTTAGATCTTGCCAGATCTGACTTTCTCGGGAAAAGATAGTGGCCCGTTATTAACTAAGCGTTCACTAATCTTTTATAAGGTATGATTAGATATAAAACCCACTATTACTCCATTCGAGTCCCTTCGAAGAGTAATAGCAATAGACGGTGTTTTGGATGAACACCACAATGAATTTATGATCGGTAATTGAGAATGTAGAAGGGTTTTGGGAAGAAGGCGTTTTTAACGCGACACAAATATATATAAAAAAAATTAATTGTATATAACTTATTTAGGGTATATTTTTAAGAAAAGAAGTCATGTGCCCGCTAATTCTGTAAAACAAGTGGAATTAAACTTTAAAAAGAGTTATATTTGTTCTGTTGCCATACTGGATAACATTTTGGTCATGTTATTTAGTAACCTACCTTATTCAGGCTACCTTCCCAGCAACAATTAAATCAAATACTGCTGTTTTTTTCATTTTGTGCTTCGGCGTTAAAATAATACCTTACAACACAACCACATGAACTATTTTAATCGACTCCTAGTCACTTTTATTTTTATTAGCCTTGGGATTTTTAATTCCCTTTCCGCTCAAATTTTCATTAATGAAATAATGGCAAAGAATGATAATGTCATTGCCGATGAAGTTGGTGAATTTGACGACTGGATTGAATTATATAATGCAGGAACGAATCCTGTTAATCTCGCTGGATATTATTTTTCAGAAGAAATTACAGATCCTACTTTTTGGGAAATTCCCGATACAGATCCTGCACTTACAACCATTCCTGCTGGAGGCTATCTTATTATTTGGGCAGACAAAGATCCAGAGCAAGGTCCACACCATATTGATTTTAAGTTAACCTCCGACGGTCAAGAAATCTACTTGTTTGGACCAGATGGTAGTACTTTGATTGATGAATTAACTTACCCTTCTCTTTCTACCAACACTTCTTATGGAAGAGAAACAGACGGAGCTACAGATTTTCAAACCTTTACCGCTCCAAGTCCAGGTGCAAATAATACTGCTGGAGTCAGTTCTTATAATGCAATCCTTGTTAATAGAATAAATGATAGTAGCGATGATGCAGAGGAGACCACTCAAGGCTTTATGGCCCTTACCGACTCTAATATTCGTATGGTATTCGATTGGAGCGGAGACCAAACGGTTGGCTTTCGTTTTGATGAACTAAAGATTCCTGCGGGTGCGGTGGTAAATCGTGCCTACATTCAGTTTACCAACGGTAGCTCATCTGGTAGTAGTGGACCTTCTAACTTAAATATAAGCGGTCATGCTTCTGGAAACTCAGCGACCTTCGAAAGTGAGTCAGAAAACATTTCTGAACGACCCTTAACTACGGCTACCGTTAACTGGCAACCCGAAGACTGGGGAAATAGTGGCGAATCAGGAATTAAACAACAAACACCCGATCTCACTGAGGTAGTTCAGGAAATGCTTGACCAACCCGATTGGAATGAAAATAGCGCCTTGACTTTTATTATCAATGGAACGGGAACGCGGGCCGCATATTCCTATGATGATGGTGATCCATTACGCGCTCCTCAATTAAATTTAGAAATTTCCATACCAGTAACCAACGAACCTGTCACCAATTTATTTATTAACGAAATAGCTCCAGGTGGTACTTCGCATACTGATGAAACAGGTAGCTTCGAAGATTGGGTAGAAATTTATAACGGTGGAACTGAGACGGTCAATCTGGGAGGACTTTTCCTTTCGGACAGCTATAACAATATGACGAAATGGCAAATCAGTCAGCCTTACTGTTTAGAACCTGGTGGGTTTGTGGTACTCTTTACAGACAAAGACCCTGAAGAAGGAGGACTACACGCCGATTTTAATCTAGAAGCTTCCGGAGAACAATTGGTACTGGCTCAAGCGATCAATAATACGATCCAAGTCATTGACTCGGTTAGTTTTCCAGCCGTACCCTTTCAAACAACCTACGGACGAATTACCGATGGTGCAGATGATTTTGTAATCTTTGGAGAAGTTACACCTAACGAATCCAACGATGGTGCTCTACTAGGATTGGAGAAACCAACGATTGATTTAGCAAATGGTATGTACCAGTCAGACCAAATGATTAGTTTTAGTCATCCTGATCCTGCGGTGACACTACGTTATACGCTTGATGGAAAAGAACCAGAATCCTTTTCTACTGCTTATAGCACACCATTTACTATCAATGATAATGTCAGTGTAAAAGTAGCAGCCTTCAAGTCCGGCCATGTAAAAAGTAATTCAGCGGTTGGATCTTACCTTTTTGATCTTAGTTCCGAAATCCCAACACTATATATTAATTCTGATCCAGATAATTTTTTCGATGATGAAATTGGAATTTACGTAGAAGGTACGAATGGTATTCCAGGTTTCTGTCGAACGGATTCTGTTAATTGGAATCGAGAAGACTGGGAACGTCCGATTAACTTAGGAATGTTTTTACCGGATGGTAGTGAAGCTTTTAATGTAAATGCTGGAATTAGAATTAGTGGTGGATGCTCACGTACCTATGCTCAAAAAAGTTTTAATGTTTATATGCGACGTAATACTTATGGAGACAATGCGATTGATTACCCTTTGTATGAAGGTCGAGAAAATCAAACCTATGAACGTATTAAACTAAGAAATAGTGGACAGGATTATCTGCGAACGATGTTTAGAGATGGGTTGGTTCAAACATTAGTATGGGATAAAATAGATTTAGATTTGTTAGGGTTTCAGCCTACTACGTTGTATTTAAATGGAGATTTTTGGGGTATTTATAATATTCGAGAAATATTTAATGATGAGCATTTTGAAAATGTTTATGGTGTTGATAAGGACGATTTAGATTTATTGAAAAACCCAGGAATGCCTTGGGAACAAGTAAAGAAAGGAACGGATACAGAATATCAAAATTTGTTTGATTTTGCCTCTGATAACGACCTAAGTATACCAGCTAATTATGATGTAGTTGCGGATCAGTTCGATATTAATCAATTGACCAATTATTGGGCTTACTCTATTTATATTGCAAAATTTGACTGGCCAGCAAATAATATCATTCTTTGGAAAGAAAGAAAAGCAGGTAAAAAATGGCGCTATGGATCTTTTGACCATGACGGCAGTACAGATAATGGATTTGCTTTTGAAACTACGCCAGATTATAATACATTAGAACAGGTGATGGTTGATAATAGTACCGCTTGGCCTAATCACAGTAGCAGTACATTATTCTTAAGGAAATTATTAGAAAATGAGAATTTCCGAAACGAGTTTGTACAACGTAGTTGTAGCTTTATGGAGCTGGTTTATTCTGAGGAGCGAACCGCATCTATTACAGATAGCCTTCAAGCTTTAATCGAACCGCATATTCCAGACCAAGAAATCCGTTGGGGAGAAGAGTTATCTATTGGAGGTAATGAGCAAAACTGGCGTGGATGGGTTGCAAACATGAAAGACTTCTTTGTGACTCGACCAGATTTTCACCGTGGATTTATGAATGATCAATTCAACTTGGATGGTACTTATCAGTTAACGTTGAATTATAACGAAGTGACCAACGGTAGAGTAGTGATCAACTCTAATGAAATGGAAACACCTTATAACTTTACGAACCTTTATTTTAAAAATATTCCGGTTAGAGTGAAAGCTATTGCAGAAGAAGGATATGAATTTTCTCACTGGTTAGAAACAGGCGAAACAACGGAAGTTATTGACTTTGTAGCAGGAGATGATGCGATCTTAACGCCTATTTTTGACGAATTAGTTGCAGTTGACGAACCAGAGGAATTAATCAGCTACCAGGTCTTTCCAAATCCTACAACAGGAAAGGTGAATTTATTAGCAAGTTTTAATGAAGCAACAGAAGCGACCATCGCAGTATATGATTTATTAGGAAAAACGATTTATACTAAAACGATCAATAGCATTTCTGTTAGTGAGCAATTGGACTTGTCGAAACAATCCGCAGGAGTCTATTTGCTAAGTATTACTACTGAAAAAGGAACCATCACTGAAAGGCTACTACTTAGCAAATAAAGTTAAGATAGTCGTTAAAGGTCTTGATCTTCCGTAAGTAGGATGTCCTTAATTGGTTAAATTATTAGGTCATCCTACTTAAATTGTTTAGTTTTGGAATAGGTAGTTGGTAGAAATATTCCTAACATCGCCTAACATCGCCTAACATCTAGACAATTTTTGACAAGCGCTTAATCCAGTATTGTCAAAAGGGAAAACACTAGCTTACATGTACGATACGATACTTAGTCTTATTACGGCTTTCTCTCTAACTTATCTTGCAATACCGTCTATTATACAGATTGCGAAGGTAAAAAGGTTATATGATGAACCAGGAGAGCGTCGATCACATACTACGCCAACACCTTCGTTAGGCGGAATCGCTATTTTTGCGGGTGTTATTTTTTCTATTATTCTTTGGACGCCTTTTGATGTCTTTGGCGATTTACAATACATACTCTGCTCTTTTATTATCATATTTCTGATCGGAGCAAAGGATGATATTTCTCCTATTTCTCCTACAAAAAAACTTCTTGGCGAATTTCTGGCGGCAGGTATCCTTGTCTTTAAATCCAATGTGATTATAACCAGTCTTTATGGTGTATTCGGAATCGGAGATTTGAATTATATTACGAGTGTCATCTTATCTATTTTTACCATTATCGTAATTATCAATGCTTTTAACCTCATCGATGGTATCAATGGTTTGTCAGGTAGTATTGGAACATTGATTACACTTACCTTAGGTACTTGGTTTTTGCTCGTAGATCGAGTAGAATTAGCCATCGTTGCCTTTTCTTTGGCTGGTGCTGTTATGGCTTTCTTAAAATATAACTACTCTCCCGCAAAGATATTTATGGGCGATACTGGATCTCTTTTAATTGGATTGATCTGTGCCATTTTAGTGATCAAATTTATTGAATTACATCGGGTAATCGGTGATAGTCCTTATGCATTTCAGGCCGTACCTGCTGTGGCAGTTGGTATATTGATTCTACCACTATTTGATACTTTGAGAGTCTTTATTACTCGGATAGCTCGTGGTAATCATCCATTACATCCTGACCGGACACATATCCATCATCTGTTGTTGGACTTTGGCCTCTCACATATGCAAGCTACGGCAGTACTCGTATTGGTAAATATTTTCTTTATTGGAGTCGTTATTTATTTTCAGAATTTAGGTTCTATGAAGCTATTAATGATCATTCTGATTTTGGCGACACTCATGACTAGCGTATTATTTTATTTGGTAGCCCATCGCAAACAAAATAAAGGACTCAATGCTTAACTTCTTTTGGGTCTTTCTTGGCGGAGGATTAGGAAGTATCTGCCGCTACGGAATCAGTAAAATGCTAGCAGGCAATGCGTTTAACTTTCCATTTGCCACATTATTTGCCAATATTATTAGCTGTATTATTTTAGGATACTTATTTGGCTTGGCACTAAAGTCAGGACTGACAGACAATACCAAACTCCTTTGGATGACTGGATTTTGTGGTGGATTTTCTACCTTCTCTACCTTTTCACTAGAAACTTTCTCCCTATTCGAAACTGGACAAACCGGCTACGCTTTGCTAAACATTGCAATTAGTCTGCTTGTATGCCTCTTCGCCATTTTTATCGGAATAAAAATTAGTGGATAATCTACTCCCCTCAATTATTCGAAATAAAAAATCTTTATACTTTCCGAGAAAATATCTTATGATATGAGTGCGTGACAAATTAGGGGGAATAAGATTTGCTGGTTAGCCAGTTAGCTATTGGCTTGTTGGCCTCCCTCATACGTAAAATACGTTAGAAGGAAGCCAACTGGCTAACCGGCCAACTAGCTTTAACACAATCCCGCAATTTGTCACACACTCTTATGACATTCGTCGATTTTAAATACATATCACAATTCCTGCCGATAGAAAAGACATACATGTCAAAAGGTCCTCTGCAAGAAAGCCCAGAGTAAAAGACTTACACGATTGCTGCGTCTCTGCGCGACCAAAATAACACGTTAACGGTATACACGATAGAAGGTCTCTGCGTCTCTGCGCGACCAAAATAACACGTTAACGATATACACGATAGAAGGGTCTCTGCGTCTCTGCGTTCTTTGCGAGACATACACTTTTTAGACCAAGCTCAACGCTTCAACAAAAAAAGCCCTCCTTTATCAAAAAAAGAGAGCTTTATTATTTTCTACTAAGAAGCTAATATTCTATGTTCGTTTCACGCCGATATTTAAAGAAACACCTTCCAATAAATCTACTGTTATGGCATTTGCTGGACTGGCAACTAGCACAACTTCATCCGCTAATACTTCATTGGCGATATAATCTTTAAAACCAGCGATACCCGCTTTAACTTCTGTCTTATCTTCAATCTCGACGAGGATACGATCTGTAATTTCAAAATTTTGATCCTTACGGATATTCTGAATACGATTGACTAGTTCACGAGCAACACCTTCGGCTTTTAATTCATCTGTCAGTGTAACATCTAATGCTACTGTTAGCGGCCCATCACTTGCTACCAACCAACCCGGAATATCCTGAGTAGTGATTTCAAAGTCCTCTAAAGTTAGAGTAAACTCTTCGTTGTTGATAACCATTTGCATACCACCGTTTCGTTCTAGGTTTGTGATTTCTGCATCTCCAAATTTGCCAATAGCTTGTGCAACGGTTTTCATATGCTTACCCATTCGGCGACCTAAGGTTTTAAAATTAGGCTTGATTCCTTTTTTGATAATACCTTCCGTATCTGTGACATACTCGGTCTCTTTGACATTGACCTCTGAAAGAATTAAATCCTTAACACCTTCCACTTGTTCTTGGAAACTTGGATTTAATACAGGCAATAAAATCTTTTGTAGTGGTTGACGCACTCGGATACTTTCTTTTTTACGTAGTGATAAAACCAACGAAGAAATAGACTGTGCATAATCCATTCGTTGCTCCAAACTACTATCAATCAATTGCTCATCGGCAACAGGGAAGTCTGCTAAGTGAACAGAAATGGCGGTTTCTTTTTTAGTAATATTATTTAGATTGCCATACATCCAATCCGCGAAAAATGGAGCAACTGGTGCCATCAACTTACTGATTGTTACCATACAAGTATAAAGTGTTTGGTAAGCCGCAATCTTATCCGTGCTATAATCACCTTTCCAGAAACGACGACGACATAATCGCACATACCAGTTACTCAAATGTTGATCCGTAAACTCTTGAATCTTTCGAGTAGCAGCAGTCGCTTCATAATCCGCGTAGTCGGCGGTTACTTCTTTTATTAAAGAATTTAAAAGAGAAATAATCCAACGATCAATCTCTGGACGATCCGCTAAAGGTACTTCCGCTTCGCTAAAATTAAATTTATCTACATTGGCATAAAGTCCAAAAAATGAATACGTATTATAGAGTGTTCCAAAAAACTTTCTACGCACTTCATCGATACCTGAAATGTCAAACTTTAGATTATCCCACGGCTGCGCATTGGAGATCATATACCAACGGGTGGCATCTGCACCATACTTCGCCAAAGTCTCAAAAGGTTCTACGGCATTGCCTAATCGCTTAGACATTTTTTGTCCATTTTTATCTTGAACTAATCCGTTGGAAACTACATTTTTATACGCAATACTATCAAAGGCCATCACGGCAATCGCATGTAGGGTATAAAACCAACCACGCGTTTGATCTACACCTTCGGCAATAAAATCAGCAGGGAAACCCATCTTCTTTTCTGGATCAAATCTATCTAAATTCTCAAATGGATAATGCCATTGTGCATAAGGCATCGAACCTGAATCAAACCAAACATCAATCAAATCTAACTCACGCGTCAACGGCGTACCGTCTTCTGCGACAAGGATGATTTCATCGATATAAGGGCGATGCATATCTTTAGGAACGCTTTGGTTTTTACCGAGTGCTGCGTTGGCTTTTTCAATTTCTTTGCCTAGTTCTTCTATAGAACCAATACACTTCTGTTGTTCTTTGTCTTCCGATACCCAGATTGGTAATGGAATTCCCCAAAAACGAGAACGGGATAAATTCCAATCGTTTAGATTCTCTAACCATTTACCGAACCGACCTTCACCGGTTGCTGCTGGTTTCCAGTTAATAGTTTTATTCAATTCAAACATTCGCTCTTTCATGGAAGAAGCTTTGATAAACCAACTATCTAATGGATAGTATAAAACAGGTTTATCTGTTCTCCAACAATGTGGATAGGAGTGAACATACTTTTCTACTTTGAAGGCTTTGTTTTCTGTTTTTAATTTAATAGAAATCAAAACATCCACACTTTTATCAGGAGCATTACCTTCGGTGTAATATTCATTTTTGACATAAAGACCTGCGAGGTCTCCAACTTCTTTTCTGAATTTTCCTTGTAAGTCAACGAGTGGAACAGCCTTTTCATTTTCATCCAAAACCAACATCGGTGGAATATTATTTTCTTTTCCAACTTGTGCATCATCCGCACCAAAAGTAGGCGCAATATGAACAATTCCAGTTCCATCTTCTGTGGTAACAAAATTACCAGCAATTACTTGGAAAGCACGATCTGCATTTTCGAAAGGTAATACATAAGGCAGTAATTGCTCATAGCGAATACCAACAAGATCTGTCCCTTTAAATTCTTTTAAAACCGTAAAAGGAATCTTCTTATCACCACTTTGATAATCTTCCAAACTTTTACCTTCTTCCAGTGCTTGGTATTTTCCACTCAACTGTTTACCCATTAAGGCTTTCGCCAAAACGATATTGATCGGTTCGTGGGTATATTGATTGAATGTTTTTACCAACACATAATCAATTTTATTTCCAACTGCTAAGGCCGTATTCGAAGGTAAAGTCCAAGGAGTCGTTGTCCAAGCGATGATATGTACATCTCCGCCGGCTGCCGCCGAAAATAAGAAATCAGAGACATTATCTTTTTTTAATTTAAATTGTGCGATAGCCGAAGTATCGGTCACATCACGGTAAGCACCTGGTTGGTTTAGCTCGTGTGAACTTAGTCCAGTACCTGCTGCTGGCGAGTAAGGTTGAATCGTATATCCTTTATACATTAAATCCTTATCGTATAATCTTTTTAATAAAAACCAGACAGATTCAATATAGTTATTATCAAAAGTAATGTATGGATTCTCTAAATCGACCCAATATCCCATTTTGCGGGTAATATCATCCCACATATCCTTGTAGCGCATAACTGTTTCTCGACAAGCCTTGTTATAATCATCTACCGAAATCTTGGTGCCGATGTCTTCTTTGGTAATTCCGAGTTCTTTTTCTACACTTAGTTCGATAGGCAGTCCATGCGTATCCCAACCACCTTTTCGTTGGACGCGTTGTCCTTGCATGGTATGAAAACGACAGAAAAGATCTTTAACCGTTCTAGCCATTACGTGGTGAATACCTGGCTTCCCATTGGCAGAAGGAGGACCCTCGTAAAAGACATAGGTATTATTGGCATCCTTTTCGGAGATACTACGTTCGAAGATGTTTTCAGATTTCCAGAATTCAAGTATTGTCTGGTCTATTTCCGGAAGGTTGAGGCTGTCATAAGACTTGTACATAAAAAATGATTTATAGATCAAAAAAAAGCGCTGACAGTTATTTAATCTGCCAGCGCTTTTACATAAATACCATAAAGCTCCTACAGATTGGTGTTAATTCCAATAATTCGAATGCTAATGATTATATTTATGCAAAATTTCATTTTAATAAATTTGGAATCCAAAACTAATATTTATTTACAACAATTGCAATTTAATAATTTATGGGACCAGTTTGGGGTATTGATTTAGGCGGTACAAAAATCGAAGGAGTCGTATTAGAAGATCCGAATCATCCAGTTGTACTAAAACGACTAAGAGTAGCGACGGAAAAAGAAAAGGGTTATCAACATATCATTGGTCAAATTGTTAAGTTGGTTGAAGTATTGATGGCTGAGACAGGTGTAAAACCTCAAAAGATAGGGATTGGAACGCCGGGTACACTGGAACCCTCCACCCAAACGATGAAAAACAGCAATACAACAGCGATCAATGGTAAATATCTGAAAAGAGATTTAGAACGGGCACTTTCTATGCCGGTCTCTATGGCCAATGACGCAAACTGTTTTGCAATTGCTGAAACGCAACTCGGGGTTGTGAAAGAGCAACTTCCAGATGCAAAAGTGGTCTTTGGAGTAATCATGGGAACAGGCGTTGGTGGTGGATTGGTGATCAATGGAAAAATACTCAATGGTAAACAAGGCATTGCTGGAGAGTGGGGGCATAGTTTTATGGATAATTCTGGTGGGAAATGTTATTGTGGAAAAACTGGATGTACTGAAACAATTATTTCAGGCCCAGCCTTAGAAAGATATTATTTTAATAAAACTGGGGTCGAAGTATCCCTTCAAGAAATCGTTGAGCTCCACAAAGACAGAAATGATGAAGTTGCTACAGAAACAGTGCAACGATTAGTCAAATTTTTTGGTCAAGGTATCGCGAGTATCATCAACATGATTGATCCTGATGCGATAATTATCGGAGGAGGAGTGAGTAAAATAGACTTATTGTACAATCAAGGTATCAAGTCGGTTGAACAACATGTTTTTAATCACCAACTAGAAACGCCAATTCTACGACCAACATTAGGAGATAGTGCAGGCGTCTTTGGAGCTGCGTTATTGTAAAAGACAAGCTCCTAGAGAAAAAACGAATCTTAGAACTTACTGAGTAATTTTTTAAACAATTTCAATATAACTTACAAAAAACTATGCTGCGGACTCAGCAATTAGAATATACTTACCCTGGAAATAAAACCATTACTTTTCCTGATATTCAATGCGAAAAAGGATCGCAGTGGTTATTGTTGGGGCAATCAGGTACGGGTAAAACGACACTCCTTCATTTATTGGGTGGTATTAGAAAACCACAAAAAGGAAAAGTCTTTATCGCTAATCAAGAATTAAATACCCTTTCTTCTACCGCGCTTGATCAATTTCGTGGTAAAAATATCGGCATCGTATTTCAACAATCTCATTTCGTTCAATCACTGACAGTGGGAGAAAATCTACAGCTTGCTCAAACTTTAGCAGGTCATTCCGCTAATCCAACGCGAATAAAAAAACTATTAGATCGACTAAATATTGGAGACAAAATCGGAGATCGTACCAAGCGATTGAGTCAAGGAGAACAACAACGGGTGGCGATTGCACGTGCATTGGTGAACAGCCCAGGGCTTATTCTTGCTGATGAACCGACCTCTGCATTAGACGACGAAAATTGTAAAGAAGTAATTGACTTATTGGAAACGCAGGCGAAAGAAGAAGGTGCGACACTCGTTATCGTTACGCATGATAGTCGCTTAAAAGAATTTTTTGACCATAAAATTATCTTAGAATGAATCCGCTGACGCTGAGTTGGAAAAACCAGAAAGACCGGCCTTTACAAATGCTACTAACGTTGCTCTTGTTTGGTCTGGGTGTTGGATTGATTGCGTTATTGATTTCACTCAATACCCAACTGGACGAAAAATTTAAAAATAATTTAGCGGGCATTGATTTAGTGATTGGCGC
>CALGJS010000353.1 GCA_937927835.1 uncultured Saprospiraceae bacterium
TATAATAGAATGTTTGTTTCTACAAAAATAAGAAATCTGCCAGAATATTTTCTGACAGATCTCGATAAAGAGGGGTTATTAATCTCTCAGTTCCTCTCTTCTTCTTTTCTTCATTTGGCTAATACTTTTATTGAAAAAGTATGGTCTAATAGTAATTTGGCTTAAATATATAGCTTTTTATTTTGAAATTATATTTTAAGATACCTATTTATTTTAAAATTATATTTAGGGAAACGTTATAACTTTAAATAAGTTGATTGAATTATTAGTTTTTTCAAAATTTTAAATCGATTAGTGTTGGGTTATGTTTTGGAGTAGTTCAACCTAAAATCCTATTATTCCATCACCCACTCTTTAAAATTATCAAGTCAACTACGAAAAAAAAACTTCTTAAATCTACTCATTCCAATGACTCAAATCTGCTACCAAATCTCTATCATTTTCTAACCAAAATAAAAGATTACTTATTCTTATTTTTTCAAATGCAATTTCAACCGCAATTTCAAATTCAATTTTCATCTTGAGAAAACGACTCTAAAACAGGAAATATTTAGTGCTTAAGAAAAAGTTATGTGCTCGTATTTTAAAAGGTATTTTGCCTTGTATCGAGTTCTTTTGAGTTTAAAAAGAAGTTTTGCTTTTGCTTTTGCTTTTGAAATTGCATTTGCTCTTGCCCTTGAAACAAAAAAAAGTGCGACACTCAAAAGAGCGTCGCACCTAATTTTATTTTCATTAAAGTAAAGGACAGTTTTGTATTAACCTTTGCCTGTTTTAAATCAAAATCTATTACTGCTATCTTAAGCGAACCTATTTTAAGAAGGCGCGATTAAGGGAAGCCAATAGCAAACGGCAAATAGCCAATAACAAAAAAATCTTACATCATGCCAGGCATTCCGCCGCCCATACCGTGAGGCATATGGCCGCCAGCAGCACCACCTTCTTCTGGCTTATCCGTAACAACACACTCTGTTGTTAAGACCATTCCAGCGATAGAAGCTGCATTTTCTAATGCGATACGTGTTACTTTAGTTGGATCGATGACACCAGCTTTCTTTAAGTTTTCGTACACTTCTGTACGAGCGTTAAATCCGTTGTCACCTTTGCTCTTTAGTACGTTCATTAGAACGACAGAACCTTCCACACCTGCATTTTCAGCGATAATACGAATTGGTGCTTCTAGAGATTTACGTACGATGTTGATTCCGATGTTTTGATCTTCGTTCTCACCAGTTACTTTCTCTAAAGATTTGATAGCACGAACCAATGCAACACCACCACCTACTACGATACCTTCTTCTACTGCTGCACGTGTTGCGTGTAAAGCATCATCTACTCGATCTTTCTTTTCTTTCATTTCTACTTCCGTTGCAGCTCCTACATAAAGTACGGCTACACCACCTGCTAACTTTGCAAGACGTTCTTGTAGTTTTTCTTGATCGTAATCAGAAGTTGTATTTTCAATCTGAGCTTTGATCTGTGCGATACGTGCTTTGATTGCTTTCTTCGTACCACCACCGTTTACAATGGTAGTATTGTCTTTGTCAACCGTGATTTTTTCACAGCTACCAAGGTGTGCAAGCTCCGTACTTTCTAATTTATAACCTTGCTCTTCAGAGATCACAGTTCCACCAGTTAGGATTGCGATATCTTCTAGCATTGCTTTACGACGGTCACCAAAACCAGGAGCTTTAACCGCTACTACTTTTAACTGAGCACGTAAACGGTTAACCACTAATACTCCTAGGGCTTGAGACTCGATGTCTTCAGCGATGATTAAAAGTGGACGACCAGAGCCAACTGCTTTTTCTAGAATCGGCACGATATCTTGCATGTTTGCAATCTTTTTATCGTGGATTAGAATTAACGGGTTTTCGTATTCTGTAGTCATGTCCTCTGTGTTGGTCACAAAGTATGGAGACAAATAACCACGGTCAAACTGCATACCGAGTACTTCTTCAACATAAGTATCAGTTCCTTTTGCTTCTTCAACAGTGATCACACCATCCTTAGTAACTCGCTTCATTGCGTCTGCGATAAGGCTACCGATTTCGTTGTCGTTGTTAGCAGAGATGGCACCAACCTGCTGAATTTTATTAAAGTCATTACCGATCACTTCGGTTTGCTTTATTAGATTAGCAATAACGGCTTTTACTGCTTTGTCGATTCCTCTTTTGAGGTCCATTGGGTTTGCACCAGCGGTTACGTTTTTCATACCAGCAGTTACCATGGCTTGTGCCAAAACAGTTGCAGTGGTTGTTCCGTCACCAGCGATATCAGCAGTTTTAGAAGCTACTTCCTTCACCATCTGAGCGCCCATATTTTCAACAGGATCCGCTAATTCGATTTCTTTTGCTACGGTAACACCATCCTTGGTTACCGCAGGAGCGCCGAAGCTTTTTTGAATAACTACATTTCGGCCTTTAGGTCCTAGCGTTACTTTAACTGCGTTTGCTAGTGCATCAATACCCGCTTTTAATTTTTCTCGGGCGTCTGCATTAAATCTAATTTCTTTAGACATTGCTATGTTTATTTTTTTATGAATTAAATAGAAAAGTGGTAAGCGTTAAAACTTACAGTACTACTAAGATATCGTCTTCGCGCATGATGAGGTAATCGTTGCCTTCATGTGCTAGTTCCGTACCGGAGTATTTGCCGTATAGGACAACGTCTCCTTTTTTTACAGTCATTTTGATACCGTCCTTACCTGGACCGACTGCGATGACTTTACCACGTTGCGGTTTTTCTTTAGCAGTATCAGGAATGATAATGCCACCTTTGGTTTTCTCCTCAGCTGGAGCTGGTTTCACGACCACACGGTCATTGATTGGCTTCATGTTTAAGTAAATTTTGGTTTCGACGAAGCCTCGTTGATGTGGGAGGGTAGTCGAAAGTTTTAAAAAAAATATCTGTAAGATTTCTGCTTTCTTTAAAGAGAACGAGCAGAAAATTTAATTGTAATTATAGGTATACCATCACGCATTGTGCCAAATGGATAACGATGACATAATTGCCGAATCTGAAAAAATCTACGAAATTTTGTCAGGAATAAAAGTTAGTATCAGGAAGGGATTTGCCATAATGGCAAGAGGCCCATAGTATGTTGAATCGGTTATTGGCGAATATAGTGTCGCAAGTACTAGATTCTTAGGTCTATAAAATTCAATAATGGTAGATGCTTATTTTTCAAATTCAAATTCAAAAGCAATCTCAAAAACAAAATCTGCTAAAAAATAAACATTGTTTTTCATGCGGGTATAATTCTGCAATACAAGGCTGGATATAGAAGGATTCAAAAGTACCTTTAATCAAGGAAACACGATAGAAGTGTTTGGTTTTGAAATTGAATTTGCTCTTGCTCTTGGAAATCTCATAACGAGCAGGGAATATTTTTTAATTAAACTCCTACTGGAATGACTATTTTAATACCTACAACTTATTATCTTCGGTATTAGCAAAAAAGTGCTAATAAGCGAGAAGCTATTTTACCAAAATAATAGGTAAAATAGCTTCTCTATTTATACGATATTGAAATCGAAATTATTCTGAAAGTAAAGCAGGTCCTTCTGCACCAGCTCCCGTAATCATTAAACTTGTGACGATGCACAAAACGAATAATGCGATGGCTAAGTACCAAGTTGCTTTTTCGATAAAATCAGTAGATTTTGCCGCACCAAACATTTGTGTGGTTGCCGTACCGCCAAGGCTGGCATCAACTCCACCACCTTTTGGGTTCTGAATCAAAATTGCACCCATCAAAAGGACACAAATCATGGCAATTAAAATGGTCATTGCTGTTAACATGAGCTATTTCTTTTTAAGTTTTTTAATTAGCGATGCAAAGAACGCCTTTTTTTCTGGAATAATCAAACTCAATCGTTCATAAGCTACAATTGCTTTTTCAATTTTTCCTTGCTTTACATAAAGGTCCGCTAAAGTGATCGAAATCGTTTCTCCGTCTTCGACGATACTACGACTGGCAAACTTGCGGATCGCCTTTTTCTTACTTATCTTTTTATCTGAGTCCTTCTTTTTCTTTTTCTTAGAATTTTTAGGGTTAGACTCCTTCTTTTTGTCAGATTTTTTGGTCTTTTTCTTCTTTAGATCCGTTTTTTTGCTGGTTTCTTTCTTCTTGTCTTTCTTTTTAGCCTTAGGACTCGCTTCTTTTTCTTCTTTATCTTTCTTTTTAGTCCGTTTTTTCCCTTTTCCTTTTTTGTCTTCTTCGCTACCGGCTTGATATTTCTTAATCCACTTTCCTAATTTAGGTTGGACGGTAAGCTCTTCGTCTGAAATTGGTTCTAAATCTTTTAGTGAAGACATTTCCTCAAATTCTTCTAACAATAAGTCTGATAATTCATCTTCTTCCTCTAATTCTAAATCAACTTCCTCGACTTCTTTGGCAAATTTTTCAGGAACGACTTCAATTAATGGCTTGCTTAAGAGGTCATCCATTTCATCCTCAAAATCAAACTGCTTAGGAAATTCTATTATTTCCGGTGCTTCTTTGGGACTTGCTGGTGCGACCTCTTCTGGTTCTGAGACCTCATCATCCAAATCCATGCCGTGTATCTCTTCTGCTTCTGGTTCTGATAAATCAGGAATATTACTACCGGAAACCATCGCTTCTTCAGGTGCTTCCTCAACGATAGGTGCTTCGTAAATTATACGTGGTTGTTCGGCAATTGGTTCATCCTGAAGAACGATTTTTTTTTCTAGCGGTTCTTTCACTGGCGCAATTTCTAGGTCTACTAGCTGACTGGCCGGAGAGATGATCTCTGCTAGAATCGGAGGAATCTGATCTTGATTTTCTATCGGAGCAGAGGTTTCGCTTGGTGGTGGTTGATCAGCTGGCGGTGTATCTGTTGCAATATCCGCTACATGGTTGGGCGTATTTTCATCTATCGCAATTTCTTCTTCGAGTTGAGGTTCTTCATCAGGAATAAATTCTACTGGTGGTAATTCTTCATCTGGAAGGTTGGCCATTAGATCTTCTGGTGCTACATTGATAGTTGAATTTGCTTGAGCGGGTTCTGATTCGGGTTCTGGTTCGATGGTTGGTTGAGAAGGACGATCGTTTTGTTGGAGTTGTTTACGCAAAAAGGATCGGCTATTCATATACGTAGCGGCAGTTTTGAGGTGCCGTTCAAAGTCGGGATGCTGCTCTTGCATACTTTTTTGTGCAAGCAGAAAGTGCAAGTTTTGGCTATAAGGATAGTCTGTCAATGCCTGTTTTAGGCGATCAAAGGGAATTTCCTTGAGTCGGTCTGGATGTAAAATACAATTCAGGATTTCTTCTTGCTTCATAATTTTGTACAGTCAGTAGTGTTTCAAGATTATGATGAAAAATGGTGGTTCATTTTTAAACAGCTTCTATAAATAAAAGGTGAAAATACGAAAAGATCCTCAAAACGTGCAAAGCTGGATTGAATAGAATTGGAATAAATAAGAAATGTTGAAAAAAATATTTTACAAACTTGCTCAATTTATTTAATCGCCATTCTGAACCTACCAATCAGTAAAAGCGAAATTAAAAATATCCTCTACGATCTGATCATTGATGGTACTGATGAGCTGATCTTGTACCTCAAGTAAGTTTTGATTAGCAGGGAAATTGGCAAAATAGCTAAAGTTTCTTTTCCACTTATTATCTTCATCTCGGTTGTTGACGTATTCTACGGAAACAGCAATAGTCAGTCGGTTAAAAGAAGTGGTTTGCCCCGGTTCAGGAGCTTCAGCACTAACGCGAAAACTGGAAATGGAACCTGTAAAATCAATGTCTGGATCGGTGTCTTTTAAATTAAGACGGG
>CALGJS010000354.1 GCA_937927835.1 uncultured Saprospiraceae bacterium
ATATTATTGTACATGGTCACCTCCATGTCTCCTATATCGGATTCGTTGCAGTAAACTGCTCCACCAGTATTAGCTGAATTTTCGTAAAAAACGCAATTGAAAAGTAATGGTCTTGCTTTACCACCGCTTGAAAGGGTATAAACTGCACCAGAAGATTTTCCATAATTATCTACAAATAAGCAGTTGGCAAAAAGAGGTGCCACTAAGCCTAAAGAATCTTTAGCAAAGCTATAAACCGCACCAGCAATACTGGTTCCTGTATTTTCAGTAAAAGTAGAATTGATAATTCGAGGAGCAGAAGTACCTCCGAATCCATTATTATATATTGCACCACCAAAAATAGAAGTATTATCCTGAAAGAAGCAATGATCAATGGTTGGGCTAGCCTCGCCTTGTAAATAACTACCATCATTAAAAATAGCACCACCACTACGGATAGCATAATTTCCGGTGAAAGAACAATCTCTTATTAAAGAATTAGCACTTCCTCCATTCCGGCCATTGTTATAAATAGCAGCGCCATAAGAATCTCCAAAATGATCTATAAATTTACAATGACGGATAATTGGAGCAGAGTGGATCGATCCATAATTATATATTCCTGCACCACTACGGCCAGCGTCTTCAGCACCAGACAAGGTATCATTTGCGACTCCATCTCGGATCGTGAATCCATCTATGATTGTGGTACTATCTACATTTTCAAAATAAACAATCGTAAAGGCATTGTCATCGGGCAAGTCATCTTGATTAATATCTCCGCTAAGAACGGTTTCGTTATTTACCCAATCTCTTTGTATTCTTTGGGTTTCCGTACCGGAAAATCCCCCATAAACTTGAACTTGATTTGGGATCTCAAAACTATCATCTCGGTCATCTCGATCACAGTCGCTACATTCATCTGGCCGATAAATTCCACCTGAAACCCATATTTCATCACCAGGTTGCGCAGAGAGCAAGACATCCTTAAGGTCACCAGCTGCCTGATTCCAAGAGGAACCATCTCCAGTACCATCTTCAGAAACATAGATGATTTGAGAAAAAATAGGGGAATACAGGAATAGTGCAAGCAAAGAAAGCGTTGCAATTCGATTTGTCATGGGAATATAATTTAAAATATCACTAAAGGTTATTGCTATAAAGAGCTTGTCTAAACTTCCATTAATTAGCTACAATTGGCAAATTTTATCCTAAATTTCGTTAAAAAGCCTCGCCGATGCTTAGGCATCGTCTATGTTTTTTGCCTCATTCAGAACAAAATTTTCTCAATTTCGCATAATCATGAAAATTTGGACAAGCTCTAAGAGCTTGGACTTTAGGGTATTGTCTAGCACATTTTATACTAGACTGGACAAAGTTAAGTAATCGCTAGATAAATTGCTATACGAAAGCAAGTTATTTGACTGATAGATAGTACTTTAGATTTTATTTAAAATCCTATTACTTAGCTAAAACCATGAAAAATTGGACCAATTTTTATAAAAAAAGACACTCAACGGACTGAGTGTCTTCTTTTTTAATATTGAAGCTAGATAATTTTTCTATTTCAAAAGTGTAATATTTCCTTTTTCGGTATACTCTTCTCCGTTGGCACAACGCACTCTGAGGTAGTAAGCATACACATCAGAACATAGTTTTTCTCCTTTAAAGGTACCGTCCCAACCTTGGTCAAGCGAGTTTGATTCAAATACTTTTTCACCCCACCGACTATAAATCATAAAGAATACTTCATCTACTGAAAACGCAGCTCTAAGGTAAGCGATATCATTAAATCCGTCATTATTAGGTGTAAAGGCATTGGGGAAGAAAAGGAATGGCTTATTACATTCTGGAGTTAAGACGGTAATAGTCAACCTTTCAGTAGTCGTACAGCCATCTTCGTCTGTAACGGTCACTGTATACGTTGTTGTCTCTTCAGGTGTAGCTTCTGGGTTAGCAATGGTATTATCATCAAGCGAGTTAGCTGGTTCCCATAAATAGGTATAGCCATCATCATCTGAAGTTGATAACTGTGAAGATTCTCCTCTGAAAATTGTGTCTCTATCAGCGTCACTCACCACAAAATCTCCTAAGTCAGTCACCATTACTTCTGAGGTTGCTGTTTGAGAACAACCAAATTCGTTGGTTGTAACTAATTGATAAATTTGATCTTCAGTAGGATTAACAATAATATTAGATGAATCCGAGTTAGCATCTACGATTCCTATTGCAGGTGTCCATTGATTAGATGATTCAATACCAATATCTAAGGAAGTTTCAGAAGTAATTCCTACTGGAGTGCCAAGACAAGTTGAAACCTCTTCTAAAATTGTCAAACCGAAAGAAGCATTTCCAATATTTACCATCTCTGTAGTAGGACAACCAAATTCATCAATATATTGAATCGTAATCGTCTGAGTCTCTCCATTTTGATCACTGATCGGGAGTGTAATTTCTTCTCCGCTACCAATCTGTAGGCCATCTTCATCGAAATAATTTATTGTTGTCACTCCAGCTCCACCAGCCATTAAGGTAACATCACCAGCTTCACAGATAAAGTTATCAATAGGAACTTCTAGATCTGTTAATTCTTCAGGCACCATAAAATCAATCATTTCTGTATTGGAACAAATTCCTGCGCTATCAGAAATCATGACTGTATATATTTCACTTGTACCTGCGGGGGCATTAACGAATGGATTGGGCGCGGTAGGATCATCTAGAAATTCTGCTGGTGACCATTCATAAACTAGGTTCTCGTTAGGATTACCATTTAGAGCCGCCGGTAATCCAGCACAAGTTACTATTGAATCTAAAAGTTCAACGGTAAGATCTGGAACCATGATGGTAGAAGTAACGGTAGTTGAACAACCAAATTGATTGGTGATCGTTCCAGTAATCACTGTATTCCCTGGCTCCGTAATATTAATTGTTGGACTTCCAGTATCACCACCATCAACAATCGCCGATTCAGGTTCCCAACTATAAGAAAGCATATCATTAGGATCTAAATTATCAACATTTATTTGAGTAAGTTCACCAACACAAGCCGTCGTCATATCTTCTAGTGCTACTTCTGGTGCACTACTCATAAGGTTGATTCCTTGCATCGTACTACAACCAAAAGAATCTATTACGGTTACGAACACTTCCGTATTATCTCCAGAAAGGTTTAGTACTATTTGCTCATTAGATCCAATTATATTACCATTCGTATCTGTCCAAGTATATATAAGTCCATCAACATTCGCATTCGCATCAATTACTACTGGAGAATTACAAACCATCGTGTCGGTAGGCATATCAAACATCACTGGCGTAGGTCCTTCAATTACCGTTATTGAGGTACCGATACATCCGTTTTCATCTGTTACGGTCAATGCATAACCTCCAGCAGGAAGGTCCGTTAAGTTAGCTGTTTCTTCGTCGTTACTCCAACTATAATCCAACATTCCTTCTCCTCCTATAACCGTACTATTTATTGCTCCATCTTCAAGACCATCACATCCTAGATCCAGCCCTTCTAACATAACTTGTAAAGGATATGATTCATCTGTCACATCAAAACTTTCTGCAACAGTACAACCATTGCTATCTGTAAGTGTAAGGCCATAAGTTCCAGCTTCTAAATCCGTTAGTGTAAGTGGATCCATACCTGGATTAGCGTTGGCAGACCATTCATAATTATAGTCACCAGAACCTCCGGTAGTCGAAACGATTTCAATACCACCTGGATTTAAACAAGTCATATCAACAATTGCTAAATCTAGATCAATTTGTGGAACAGGTAGAATCGTAAAGCAAGTGCTTGTACTTAAGATATTATTTACATCATAAACTAAGGCACAATAATCACCAGCAGGAAGTTCCCCATTTTGATAAACGTTTCCATCTTCATCTACGATCTCAATTCTTTCTGGGCCGTTGAAATCAGGCCCAAGATCTAAATCAAATTCTACTTGACCGTTACTTCCTCCGGCACAAAGTACAGGGTTAATATTAGCAATACTAATGACTGCGGCACTTGAATTATTATTAAGTACAAAGATCACTCTGATTTCACAACCAGTCTCTAAATCTGTTACGAATACGGAATAGAGTCCAGCAGGTAAATCATCCCGTGTGGCACTTGGTCCCCAGCTATAACTATAATTACCGGAGCCACCTGTAACGGTGATCGTTGCCGAACCATCATTCATCCCAATTTCAGGATTATTGTTTATTGTCGCATTGGCTTGAAGATCGCTTGTCTCCTCAACCACAATAGTTTGAACATCAAAACAATCGGGATTAGTTGGGTCAACAATTGTCACTTGGTAAGTGCCTGCAGTAAGATCATTTCGGTCGGCTTCCATATTTCCATCATTCCAAGTATAGCTAAAATTATTTGGGGTAAGAGATGCGGTACCATTCGCACTACCACAATCGGCCGGTGTGGTTGTGATTTCAATTTCCGGTCCATCACTATTTCCAACCGTAAAAGTTTCTACTAATAGACAGGTGGGATCTGTCGAATCTGTGATGGTAACGGAGTAAGTACCAGCAGCTAACATATCAGCGGTACTATTAAAACTGACATTATCTGTCCAGTTAAAAGTATATCCTGTTGAGCCTCCTGCGAGATTGAGAGAAGCGCTTCCATCTGTATTTCCACAGGTCGCTTCAACGATTACGACACTTTCAAGTGCCGGTGGCTGACATTCACATTTTTTAACTACATTTAAACCATTCACAGCAACAGAACAACCTTCTGCATCTGTCACCGTGACATTATAGATACCAGCCATTAAGCCTGTTCTATTTTGTGGATTATCATTTCCAGGAAGGTCAGACCAATCAAAAGTGAATCCACCATTTCCTCCACTGACATCCGTTAAAGTAATGGAACCATCGGGTGTACATCTCTCAGGTAAGATGGCTACATCCAAATCAATTTGAGGAGTTTCTGAAACAGTAAAACAAGTTCCACCTGCCAAACAACCATTTGCATCCAAAACATTAATGCAATAATCTCCGGGAGCAAGCTCACCATTCGTTACCGCATTGCCATCTAAATCTGTTATTATTATATTGGTAGGAAGTGCAAACCCAGGTTCTGTTGTAATTGTAAAATCTGCCATTCCATCATCAGAACCTACACAAGTCGTTGTAATTGGTTCATTTAAGTCGATAATTGCTTGAGGTACATTATCTGTTAGAACCATACTAACAACTCGTGTACAACCGGTAGGACCATTATCTGTCACTGTGACTGTATATAATCCAGCAGGAAGATTCGTTCTACTCTGTTCATCTGATCCATCCATCCAAGCATAGCTATAATTGAAACTACCATTTGAGACTATGACTGAAAGTGCACCATTGGCTTGGTTACAATCGGGTTGATTATCAATTTCCAATTCTACATTTAATGGATTTACTGATTCGATAAAAACGGTGATCACATCTGTACAATTATTAACAGTGTCTGTAACTGTAACAAAACACTCACCTGCCATTAGAGAAGTTGCATTGTTTCCAGTCTCTCCATTACACCAGGTATATACTAATCCAAAAGGACTAATTGTTGCTGTTCCATTTGCTTCGTTACAAGATGCAGGAGTAGAAGAAACGATCTCCACCATTGGACCATTGGCATTCGCCACTGAAAAAGTTTCAGTAATAGAAGGACAATCAGGTGAACTACTATTTTGAATAACAACCGTATAAATACCACTAGGAATATTTTCAGCAATATTAGAATTACTAACATTGGGTGTCCAAGTGTAAGAATAATCATCTTCTTCACCAAGCATAGAAATAATTGCGCTACCATTATTCTCATTACAGTCAGGTTCCAAAACCACTAGACTTTCTATAATTGGTAAATCGCATGATGTTGTACAATCTTCTACCAAGAAACGAGCACCAATCGCATCGAGGTCAGCACAAATTCCGGTACTATTAATTAAATCAATTACTTCAGCACCTGTGGTTACTTCAAATTCTATTAAAGATAAATCCAAATAGTCTTCATCGGTATTATCAGATGTTTCAGCTAGTAAGGTATGAATAGTATATATGCCAGGATTATTCACTGTAAACTCCGGCGTATTATTAACTGCTAAAATTATTAGTCCGTTGGTTGTTGTCAAAACATAAATGACTTCATGACCAACTGGGATATTATCATCATCATTTGGTGTAGCAGAAATAGTTAATAATCCATTTTCTAAACAAATTGGAGAATTCTGATTAGCGGTTAATGTACCAGCGTCTGCTCCACAAGGAACCATACATTCTTCAACTAGTACTGGCGCACCAGCGGCATCTAAATCGGCGCAGATGTCGGTATTTGTAATAAGATTTAAAATATCGCCCCCAGTAGTATTTCCAAAATCGACTAGAGATAGGTCTAAGTAATTCTCATCACTACTATCAGATGTCTCGGCAATAAGCGTATGAATCGTATAAAGTCCTGGATCATTAACCGTAAAGTCTGGTGAATCACTCACAGCAATAATTGTTAGATCGGCGGTAGTTGTAAGTACATAGATAGTTTCATAATTTGCAGGAACGGTCATATCTCCATTTGGCGTCGCAGAAATCGAAGCTTCCCCATTTTCTAAACAAAGCGGTGAAGGTTGGTTGGCTGTCAAAGATCCAGCATCTGCCGTACAAGTGAAAGGGATACAATCATCTTCCACGATAAGGTTTGATAAAACAGCAGTACATCCATCTTCATCCGTTACGGTAACACTATAACTACCTGGCGCTAAGTCGTTAGCGGTGGTACCCGTCTGACCATCTGACCAAGTATATTCAACAGGATAGTTACCATTTTCTAGAAAAGTATTAATCATTCCATTGTCCTCTTCACAGTCTGCACCAGTAATATTGCTGGATAAGATTAAAGGTAATGGTTCAAGAATTTTGACTTGCTCCACACCGGTACATCCATTAGCATCTGTGACCGTCACAAAATATAAACCTCCATCAAGGTTTGTAGCCGTTTGCGTATTCTGCATGGCAGGATCACTCCATTGATAGGTGTATGGAGGTTGACCACTCATCGCATTTGCGTATGCTGTTCCGTTGCCATCACCGTTACAATTAATATTTGTTCTCGTGATCATGATCCAAATTCCTTCAGGAGAAGGTTCAATAATTTCTTCAGCCGTAATCGAACAACCATTTGCATCGGTCACGGTAAGACTGTACGTTCCTGAGTTTAAACCATCTACCAATGCCCCTTCGTAAGTATTACCTGCTTCATCTTCCCATATATAAGTATAAGGCATATAGCCACCTTTTGCTTCGGCGTTTACCTTTCCGTCCATACTTGATTCACAGGTTGCGAAATTGGAAGAAGTTTTCACTTCCATTGCTGCAAAAGGACCAAAAACAGTAGCAATGTCCGTATCAGAATTTCCTTCCGCATCGGTGACCGTGACTTCATATTCTCCCAGTGCTAGTCCAGTAATAGTTTGGGTATTTTCGCCATTGCTCCATTGGTAAGTAAACGGAGCTACTCCGTCATTTGGAGTGGCGGTAGCGGTACCGTTTTCGTCACCAAAACAAATGATATTAGTGGCGTCTGCATCTACCCATAAAGCAAAATTATTGGGAGTACTCGCCAAGTTTGTTGCAGCGATTAGCAAACAAAGGCTAAAGAATAAACTACGCTTCCCTCTACTATTCGTTGCTTTTCTAAATATCTCAATATTTATGTTCATAATATTTCTTTTTGTCTATTAGGCTTTACTTCGTTTGAAGTTATTTTGACTGACAAGGGTTTTTAGTAATTGTAACATTGATGATTTCAACCCGTCGATCTTTGGCCGCTCCTAGGTCGGTGATGGCTGCCTTTTTATAACATCCTCGACAAGCGCTCTCATCTCCTAAAGGTGATTCAGTAACTAAAATTTGATTTTTATAATTCTGTAATGTTTTACCAGAAGGTGCTACCCAGCTATTAAAATAATTTGCGATACTACTAATTCTTCGTTTTGTGAGTGACTTATTGTATTCTGGATTTGATCGTAAACTGGCAAATCCTCGAATCGTAATTTCTATCTTAGCATCTCCTCCTACCTCTTCAAAATAGGTAAGCATTTTACTTGCGAGTTCTTCTAGGTTACTAAAACCTTTTTCAACATCTTGTCTAAAGAAATCATCCATGGCAGGTGAACGAGAGGAGGCAGATTTGTAATATCCTTGCTTTTGCTGATAATCGTTTATATATTCTTGATAAGCGGTTTGATAATTGATGGCCGTTTCTGTGCGCATATTATCAGGTTCTGGTTCATCATTATCAAAATAAAGCACTACATCGTCAAATCCAGAAATATCTCGACATAGGAAGAGGTTTTCGGAAAAGCTTGTAGGAATTACGGGAATACCATCGGTAGAAACATAAACAGTATCAGGAGAATAACCACTTTTAGAAGCGATCACCATGTAGCGCTTTTTCCAATTAATATCGTAATCATACTCATGACCGAAAGCTTCAGTTTCAGTAGATAATAGTTTATCTTCAGTCATTTCTACCAATCTCACCTCTACTCCATTCAATGGTTCACCTGAGGCTTTATCAAAAGTTTTTGCTACTAAATCTACCGTCGGTCGCAAATATACTTTAGCCTCAATGATCGTATCGACGAAAGGTCCAGGAGTACCAAATTCCACATTTCCTTTAGTGTATTTTTCTTTAGTAGCCACTACTTTATATTCATCTGAAAAATCGACTTGATAATCTTCATAAAGATGATTGTCTGATAATGATTTTATTTGTGCTTCGAGATCCATATTCTTCAAAGAAGACAATGTTACTTCTGTTCCAAAAAGCGGCTCTCCTGTAATTTCGTTAAACGTGAGTACTTTTATTTCTAATTCTGGATTATTGACCTCATAAATATCATTGCAAACACAATATTGAGAAGTATCTGCACACATTCCGCCTGGGCGATTGGAGACAAAGTAAGATTTACCTGCCCCACCATTGGTGGAGAAGTAAAATTCATCCGAGCCAGTATTAAGCGGATATCCCATGTGGGTAAATTCACTAATTCCGCCTACGGACATTGGCGCACGATAAATATCAAATCCACCAAGGTTTTGATGACCTTCAGAACTAAAGAATAAAGCCTGATACTCACTATCATAGAAAGGAGTGATTTCGTCTTCGGCTGTATTCAAAGCAGAAAGATTTATCGGATCTGCATAATCTCCATTTTCATTAATGTTAGAATACCAGATGTCCATCTTACCTTTCCCGCCAGGACGATTACTTGCAAAATATAATACTTCTTCGTTCGTATCTGTATTAATCCCGATACTTGGCTGGGTCGTATTATAGCCGTTTGAATTTATGTGACCAGGTAAAGCAATAGCATTTCCCCAGGTAGAATCACTGCGCATTTTACGATAGTAAATGTGACAATTTGTACTATCCTTATTGGTATTTTTACTATCACAGACGGTATAGTATAGATGATTCCCGTTATTTCCGAAGGCCGTATGTGCTACGTTGGCACCTCCTTCGTTAAATTCAAGGGTATTTTCTGCCATGTTGCCACCTGCTTTATCTGCGGTATATAGGCGGGTAACAGGGCTTTCACAAACAGCAAATCCATTATTGTCATTTTCTCTTAGAGAAGTAAAGTATAATTTATCATTGTGGAGTACCGGAGCCATATCGGTGTAGGGTGAATTTACTTTATCGTCCAGGTGCTTTATTTCGACAGGATCTTTTTCTAAGGTTCGGGTGGCAGCCCATCGACTATCTTCAATTTCTTTTTGCGCTATTTCATTGTATGTGCCACCGGCAGCACCACTACCAGAGAGGTAATTATTAAAGTGAAAAATGGCTTCATTATATTTTCCCATTCTTTTCTTTACGTGCCCCAACCAGTAATCTGTTAATGGGTATTTAGATGCTTCCTCACCACCGAGGATTTGTTGATAATAACTTTCTGCGACAGGATAAACTCTTAATAAACGAGCATTTTCAGCAGCACGGTAGAAATTTTCAGCAGTTTCTTTTCCTGCATCATTAATAATGACTTCATAATTAGCAAGCGCTTCAGAATAATCCATTCTTTGTTCTGCTTTTACAGCCGCTTTCTGGTAAGCTTTAAGGGATTGAGATTGTGCAAAAAATGGCATGCACAATAGTCCGATAAAGATCAAGGGATAAATAATTTTATACATTAGCTTCAATTCTGATTGAAAAAAATTATAAGAAAAGACGAGACGTTTTTTAATTATAAATAGACAGGACAAGTAGGACAGAAATCAACGTCCGGTTTTTTAATAGTATGTATTAGTGAAATTTCAGGGCCACCAAAGTTATTGGTGGCGATGTTAATATCTGAGATATTGATATCATAACTAACACCTATTGTCCAAGCTTTGTGATGCACTTCGATGGCTGGTATGATCGCATCACCTGTTCCAAAACCTTCGGCGTTGAAACGATAAGAAAGTCCAAGTTGAACTGCTAGTTCCTTTGTACGAGTCATATTAAGGTGTTGCTTAACAGCTCCTCCAATTAAATACTCTGTATGTGGGCCTTGAAAAGCACCTACCAAAGTAGCAACTACGTCTGTTTTTCCGCCTACCTGGAAAAGACCTAATCCATGAATCGCCCAACGTACGGGTAATTCTACGGTTGGATCGTCCCAGAAGCTTTTCTGAGGAGTATTGATGTGAAATAGACCTACTCCAAGATCCCAACGTGTTCTTTTGCTCTGGTTAGGATGTTGAAAATGCCAGTTTACGCCCGCCGAAAAGTCAAAGTAAATAATAGACTGATCAAAGAAATTTTCATTATTAGCAAAAGTAGGATCAAACCCTTTACTACCGAATTGTTCGTCAAATTCGAGGTTATCTGTTTCAAAGGAGCGCTGATAACCCGCTACTTGAAGTCCAGCCGATAAATAGTGCTTTTTAGCTACTCGAGTGGTATAAGCTAGGTTAAGTCCTAATTGGGTAGTACCTAAATTTCCATCTCCAGCCCAATCGTGATTGAATACTAGTCCACCGCCGATAAATCTGGTTTTTTCCTCACAGAGATGCCATTTTTTATCTACTGCAAAATAAGCAGTACGATAGGTGACGGGCACGTCGTACCATTGCGCTCGATAATTTCCGTTAAACCGCGTTTCTCCTAGAAAAACACCTGTGAGTGCAGGATTTAGCTGTAGTGGAACATTACCGAATTGAGAAAAGTGAATATCCTGAGCTTTTACTGTATTTATAGTAAAAGTGGATAAAAACAGGACTAGGGTTGCAAATGCGATTCCTTTTACAAAAGTAAATCCTGGGAATTGGGTATAAGAATACATCATAAGTTTCTGTTTAAGAAAAACTTTTCCAAATAAAATAAAATTGCAATGTGTTGATTGTATGGAATTTACATGTTCATATAAACTTGAACATGTAAATAAGGTCTCATTAGTGTTGGATGTGGCGTCCTCGTGAGTATTAAAGCTAGTTATGGGGTTTTATCTTAGCGTTATAAATGTAATCACTAATTGTTAGAAAAAAAAAAGATAAATGACATTTTTTTACCAAAAACTAATATAATTTTATCGAAGCGATTTTTCTAAGTTCGTTCTACCCTGTTAAAAACAGGAAAATAATCGGCTTTTAAAAATATAAAGTATCGTATTTAAAGTTAAGTCAGTTATAGTATTACTCCATAGTCTTATGGTTAATAATTATCTAAACAAATAACTAATTGAAAACAAATTCACATCGACGTGTAGTTATTTTGTTTTCAATTTACATTCTTAACGAATAGAAAATTTTTATTTGAGTGTTTCCTATTCTGATTTTTTTTAATTTTCTTCTGAATAAAAGTCATTTCACTTTTTAAAAAAAATAAAAAAGCCATTTTATAAATAGCCTCCAGAATGACTAGCTTCATCTACACCTATAACAAAAACAATACTTATTTATTTACTAACTTTATTTAACCTTTAAAGAGTTGTCTATTTTTTTTGCAATTAATCTTGACCAAAACTGCCTCTAATTTTCTTCTTAAAAGGTATAGAAAAAATAACTTTTCAAAATCGATATTCAAAGAAAAAGATTCTAAATTTTCATTAAAAAGATTAAAAGACTATTTTGCAACAGAATAATAGAACTTTTTATTATTATTTCCGTTTTATAAAACGCAATTATCGGTATTTTTTTCTAAAAAAAATACCAATTCAATCATCTAATTTTTATTTATTATGGCTAAGAAAAAAAGTGCCGCTAAAAAAGTAACTGCTAAAAAGAAGGTTACTAAAAAGGCACCTGCTAAAAAAGCAACAACCAAAAAAACTGCTGCTAAAAAAGCAACCGCTAAAAAAGCAACAACTAGAAAGCCTGCTGCTAAAAAGGCAACCGCCAAAAAAGCAACAACTAGAAAAACTGCTACTAAAAAAGCAACCGCTAAAAAAGCAACAACTAGAAAAACTGCTACTAAAAAGGCAACCGCTAAAAAAGCAACAACTAGAAAAACTGCTACTAAAAAAGCAACCGCTAAAAAAGCAACAACTAGAAAGCCTGCTGCTAAAAAAGCAACCGCTAAAAAAGCAACAACTAGAAAGCCTGCTGCTAAAAAGGCAACCGCTAAAAAAGCAACAACTAGAAAAACTGCTACTAAAAAAGCAACCGCTAAAAAAGCAACAACTAGAAAAACTGCCGCTAAAAAGGCAACCGCTAAAAAAGCAACAACTAGAAAAACTGCTGCTAAAAAGGCAACCGCTAAAAAAGCAACAACCAGAAAAACTGCTGCTAAAAAGGCAACCGCTAAAAAAGCAACAACTAGAAAGCCTGCTGCTAAAAAAGCAACCGCTAAAAAGACGACTGCTAAAAAAACAACCTCTAGAAAGCCTGCTACTAGAAAAGCAACCGCTAAAAAAGCGACAACTAGAAAAACTGCCGCTAAAAAGACGACTGCTAAAAAAACCACTTCTAGAAAGCCTACTACTAGAAAAGCAACCGCTAAAAAGACGACTGCTAAAAAAGCAACAACTAGAAAGCCTGCTGCTAAAAAAGCAACCGCTAAAAAAACGACAGCTAGAAAAACTGCCGCTAAAAAGACGACCGCTAAAAAAGCAACAACTAGAAGAAAGCCTGCTGCTAAAAAAGCAACCGCTAGAAAAATCACTAGACGGCCTGCTGCTAAAAAGCGAGTTACTAAAAAGTAAAATTGCTTGAGTACTAATAAAAGCCCTGAATTTATTCAGGGCTTTTCTAGTTATATGTTTAAAACCTACTAAAGTGCGTCTACAAAAGATTCGAATATTAAATTATCTATGGTGTCTATTGGTTTTTACAACAGCCTGTAAATCGACTCAACCTACGGTTAAGAAATCACAGAACAACCTTACCGAAGTTTTTGGTAGTAACCCTTTATTTAAAAAAGATTTTTCAGGAATTCACATTGAAAAAATAGATAACGGACAGGTTCTGTATCAGCAATTTGCCAATCATCGTTTTATTCCAGCTTCTAATGTTAAGATTCTTACGCTCTATGCGGCGATAAAAACATTAGATAAAAAGATTCCGACTTTTCATTATGAATCTCAGGGAGATACTTTATGGTTATGGGGAACTGGAGATCCTGCTTTTTTATATGACAAAGTCCAACAAGATTTTTCATTATCTTCTTTTTTAGCGCCTCGAAAAGAACAAGTGATTCTCTTTAGTGAAAGTAATTTTAAAGATGAACGCTTTGGTTCGGGATGGGCATGGGATGATTATCCGTACGCTTTTCAGGTAGAAAAAACACCGTTGCCGATCTACGGAAACCGTGTAATCTTTCAGAATACAACAGGTCGTAGATTAAGCATCTTACCGATTTATTTTGAACAAAATTCGATTTTAGATCCAACGCTTAGATATGGTAAAATCATCAGAGCAGAAATGGAAAATCAATTTTCACTCGCTAACGACTTACGCAATAGAAAATTTAAAATGAGTCGCCCTTTTAAGTATGAACCCAATCTGATTTCTCAATTGCTGACTGATACTTTGAAAAGAAAGGTAGAACTAGATATTTCTCAACGTCCACTTTCCCAAAACAGTATAACCATTGAACGAAATCTCTCCGATGAGCTTTACCAGCGAATGATGCAACAAAGCGATAATTTTCTAGCAGAACAACTATTACTAACGGTTGGTGGAAAAATTACCGATACGTTAAATACCAAACAAGCCATTAATAAATTAGAGCGGACTCTTTTTAAGGAGATCAGAGAAGATATTCGCTGGGTCGATGGATCAGGACTTTCTCGTTATAATTTGCTTACACCGAATAGTATTGCTTGGACTTTAAGAAAATTATCTCAAGAAGTACCAAGATCAGAGTTACTTAACTTGTTTCCAGCAGGTGGACAGTCTGGTTCACTTAAAAATTGGTTTGGTGGAAAATCCCAGCCTTATGTATTTGCTAAAACTGGATCGATGAGCGGCGTTTATTGCTTAAGTGGTTATTTAAAAACCAAGAAAGGCGAATTGCTAATTATCAGCTTTATGCACAATAATTTTCGTGGTAGTTCAAGAAAATATAAAGAAGCAATCACTCCTGTACTTGAATGGCTTCACGAAAATTTATAGAAACCTAGAGCTTAAAGGTAACTGGAATTATGTACTGGACATGAACTTTTTTTCCTTGATGAACACCAGGAATCCAATCTGGAAAGCTTTTCACTATTCGCTCAGCTTCCGCTCCCATTCCGACTCCAGGCTCTTTTACCACCTCGATATCTCTAAGTTTTCCGGATTTATCCACCACAAAAGATACGACCGCTCTACCTTCCATTCCTGCTTCTTTTGCTGCAGCTGGATACTGGATATTTGCGCGGATATATTTAAACATTTTACTAGACGAGCAAGCAGCTCTTTTTTCTTTTGGTTTATCTTCACAACCTGAAAACCGAGGCATGATATCCACCCGAGTATAAACGTTTTCATCCACTACTTCTTCAGGTGTATTTTCGGATTTACTCGTATCAGATTGACAGGAAGACAAAATAAAGAGCAAACAGAGTGCGTAGCCAAAAAACTTTTTCATTTTATATGATTTTAATTCAATTAAGTACATGGACAAATTAAGTATAGAATCAAAAGTAGATTAAAAAACTGCCATTTACATTTCGCTATTGGCTATTTGCTTCACTCGAACACGATTGAAAAAGGCCAATAGCGAATGGCCAATAGCAAAAATACTCATGTCAATTAGAATGATATAGTTATATTATATTATTCCAATTGTTTTTTAAACCCTGATTCGCATTAATAATGCTCAAAGAAGATCAAATATAAGGGAAAGAAGTCAACCCTCTTGACAAACTTTCCTATTTTTGTTGCAAAAGAAGTGGTTTAACAACTTCAGAACTTAAAAATAATAAATTTACTATGGACCAATTAGATGCGCTTAATCAGGTAGCAGAATTTCACCGAACTTTTAAACACCCTATCGAACCAACCCCTATCATTCCCGCTCCTGCTCGTTGTGAACTGCGAGTCGAACTAATTTCAGAAGAACTCAAAGAACTTCAACAAGCAATTGCGGACAAGGATATGGTCGAAATTGCAGATGCGCTCTGTGATATTCAATATGTTTTATCGGGAGCTGTTTTAGAGTTTGGTTTAGGAAATAAATTCAGGACGCTATTCGATGAGGTACAACGTTCTAATATGAGTAAGACTTGTGCTTCTCTAGAAGAAGCGGAAGCAACACGAGCACATTACAAAAAGACAAAAGATGTGGAAAGTTATATCGTGGAAGAAGGAGATAATTTTTTGGTATACCGTAGTTCGGATAATAAAACACTGAAATCTATCAATTATTCTCCTGCTGATCTAAAATCGATTTTAGAAACAAAAGACTAATCATCTAAGCGAGCTCATGTGCTTCATTTCTTATGACACGAGGAAACAATCTTTTACTATGAAAAATAAAATCCTTTCTACGCTTTGTTTTTTACTATTTCTTTCTGTAGCAAAAGGTCAAAATCGTACACCTAAAATAGGTTTTGCCTTTAGTGGTGGTGGAGCAAAAGGATTGGCTCATGTAGGCATCCTCAAAGTGTTGGAAGAAGAAGGAATTATTCCCGACTATATTGCTGGAACGAGCATGGGAAGTATCGTTGGTGGCCTATACGCCATCGGTTACTCCGCCGAACAACTCGAAACCTTGACTAAGGATATTATTTGGGAAGATTATTTTAATGACAACCTCGATCGATCTTATTTGGCTATTGAAGAAAAGTCTCAAGCAGATCGCTATCAGGTTCAATTTCCATTTAGTAATGGAAAAATTCGATTGCCCACTGGTTTTGTCGGTGGGCAAAAGATTGGTCTTTTGCTCAGCCAGTTGACGGTACCTGTTCACGGAATTAATAATTTCAACTACTTCCAAACCCCTTTTCGAGCAATTGCTGCTGATTTGGAGACTGGTAAGGAAGTCGTAATCGATAAAGGGTTTCTTCCAGATGCTATTCGTTGTAGTATGTCGATTCCTACGGTTTTTCAACCAGTGGAACTAAATGGTAAACTGCTCGCCGACGGAGGACTTATTCTTAATCTACCGGTAAGTGAAGTATTCGACATGGGAGCGGATATTGTGATTGCATTAGATGTCGGTGGTGATTTATATAAAAAAGATGAATTCTCTTCTGTACTCAACGTTTTAGAGCAAACTGGTAGTTATCTAGGAGAAACTTCTAATCAAAGGCAACGAGCGCTTGCTAGCGTAGTCATCAGTCCTGATGTGAAGGATTTTAGTGCGTTATCTTTTACCGATATCGATTCTCTTATTCAGAAAGGAGCGGATGCAGCTAGAGAAATGTTGCCACGATTAAAATTTTTATTAAAAGATTATGAAAGACGAACGCCTCCTCCTCCCAGCCGATTGGTTGCTCAAGTAGTCAATGATACTTTTCTGATTCAAGGAGTGGACTATGATGTTGCCACCAAAGAAAGTGCGGAATTATTGCGTAGTATTTTCCATTTTAAAACACCTAATCGGGTTAGTTTAAAGGCATTAAACGAACAATTAAAAACGGTTTATTCTTCTCGATTTTTTAAAAAAATTGATTACCGACTATTACCAGCTGATGGAGACAGTTATATTTTATCCATACGAGCAGTAGAACAAACGGGTAATTTTTTAAAGGCTAGTGCCAATTATGATAGTGATTATGGTGGTGGAATTTTATTGAATGCGACGATTAGAAATACCTTGTTCCGGCGATCTAAATTCTCGGTGGATTTACGAGTTTCAGAAAAACCATCTATCCTCGGAGAATATGTTATTTATACGCCTACTCGTCCCAACGTAGGTATTCGGGCTACGGGTGGATTTAATTTTTTTACGGGTTTATTTTTTAATGATAATGAATTATTAAATGAATTCGACTGGCGTCATGGAAGAGCTCAACTAGACTTTTTCACGGGACTTACCTCCCGATTGTCTTTGGCTATTGGCTACGGAGTAGAAGGGATTAGTCAGAATAAAAAATTCTTTGATCCTGATTCGGATGAGGTGAAATTATCTCAACAATATGCTTTCTTTTCGCTTAATCGAGATACTTATAATCGACTCCACTTCCCTACCCGTGGCTCATTCATTTCATTAAAAGTGCGTGGTATTACCACTGGTAAATTGACCAGAGATAATATTAATTCGATCACCGAAGATATTGGATTGAGCTTTCGGGCACAACTAGCGTTTAGTCGTAATTTTCGTTTACACGAAAAGACTACTCTGAGATGGTATAATTCTGGAGGTTACCAACATTATGAAAATGGGGATAACCTAATTAATCTTTTCTTTTTAGGACGGCAATTACCTAACGAACCACAACATATCTCTTTTCAAGGACTCCGCTACATGGAACAACCTGCTGATTGGTACGGGATCTCTGGATTATCATTACAGGTAGAATTTTTTAATAATAAATTCCTAACAGGACATGTTAACTATGGCTACTATCACACGCCAAAATTTGATTTCTTTTCGGGTACAATGGTGGATATTCAGGAACAAGAGGATAAGTTATTTGGTGTGGGACTAGAAGGAGGATTGTTGACAGGTATTGGTCCAGCTTCTTTTTCTACGCAATATAACTTATTAGAAAACCGCTTTAATTTTGTGTTACATCTAGGATATATATTTTGATTTTGTGCAAATAATTTAATGACGCCAGTTAGCTATTTTTCAATTTCAAAACCAACTTCAAGGGCAAAAGCAAAAGTAGCTCGTTAAGAAAACAAGATAGAAGTGTTTGATTTTGAAATTGAAATTGCGCTTGCGCTTGATAAGTCCTTAAAATTGACGGCGTACACCTAGCAGTAATCCAACGTTGATATACTGTTGTTCGAGTGGATAGGTTTCTAAACTGATGGGCTTCAGTTGGTATCGAAGATTGGGTTCAATCAGTAATTGTAGACCAGGACGGATTTGGTAATTCAAACCAATACTTCCATAGAGGCTAATTCCTAGATCTTTTTCAAAAGCATTGATCCTTTGCGGGTTATTGGAAGTGATAAACTCTGGTACATCTGATTGTGATAATATTTTTCCTTTCTGTCGAGCATAAATATTAAAGTAAGCACCGGCATTTATATTAAAATTAAAATTCCCCGCGTCTACCTCATATCCAAGTAATAAAGGAATATCAATGGAATGGTAACGATTATAAGTTCGAACGATGGTCGTTCCTGTTTCTATCGTTGTAATAGTATCCATCGTTCCAGCTTGAACCACTTGAACGATACGCGTGTCCCCTTCTTTTTCTAAAGAGAATCGTTCTAGAATTCGATTATAAACTATTCCTGTACGCAAGGCCAAGCCACGACGCGTAACCACTGACAATCTCAAACCTCCACTCAAACCATAAAGGGTTGCTTCGGTTTCATCCCGTCTTTGGCGGTAATTTTCGTCCTCGGCTGTTCTAGCAGAAAGCTTACGAATTGCGTATTCAGGTGATATAAAAGCATCTACGTAATAATCGTATTTAATCCGACCACCTGCAAAACTATAACAACCTTTAGGACCCCAAGAAAAAGGCATTTTAATTGGAGGTGTGTCAAATGCTAATGCTATACTTGAAGGATCATCGAGCAATGTCGCCGCCGTTGTTTTTAGAAAATCAAGTCTTCTGGTCGCTTTGTTTTTTTCGACAGCCGCCTCTTCCGTTACAGAAGCTATTGGTTGCGCTTTGATTGATTTGGTTTCCAGAGGTTGGGAAGAAGTCCGCGTCTGTAAGTCGGTTATATTTTTGTTTTCTTGGAAGTTTTTTGTTTCCGTTAATATTTTTGGAGTCGTTATTACTGGCTTATTCCTGGTAGAATTAGCAGTAGAGGTCATTGCACTAGATTCGTTTACTGAATTTTTAGTAGCAGTAGACTTTTTACTCGTATTAGAAATATCTTGAGCTTTTAATGGTTTGCTCTGTTCGATTTTCGTATCGGCAATTTCCGTTAGAGATGTAGTATTTTTATTTGTGGCAACCTGTTTTGCTTCTTCGACTGCATTGGATGCTTGTTCAGAAGTCTTTGTGGTTGGAATAGAAGTGATGGGCGATTCCGTTTCTACCTTAGTGGAAGGAAGATTAGTTTTTTCTTGTTTGGAGTTTAAAAAATAGAAAGTAGAAGCGATCAACAGCGTTAAGAGTGAAGCACCCAATCCCCATTTCCACCAAACAATTCCTTTTGGCTTTTTATCTTCTTCTCGCGTAGCGTCCAGTTTATCCCAGAGGTTAGTGGCCAGAGGAGATTCGTAGTCCCGCAGGCCATCCCGAAAATACTGATCTATGTTATTCTCCTCTCTTTTCATACTGATTTCTCCCGCAGGGAAATAATTTTATTTTGCAATAATTTTCTGGCTTTCACCAGTTGAGACCGAGAAGTACTTGCTTCGATCCCAAGTTGTTCCGCAATCTCTTGATGGCTAAAACCTTCGATTGCGTAAAGGTTAAAAACAAACCGATACCCCTCTGGAAGCTCTTTGATTAAATTTAGAAGTACTTCTTCATTTAGCTGAGCAAAGACGATGGGTTCGGTTGATTTTTCGGGAAGTGTTTCAACGCCGATTTGTTCGTTTTTGAAACTACTCTTCTTTATATTTTTCAGTGCGTTATTAACTACAATTCTTCGAATCCACCCTTCGAAAGAACCTTGAAAATTAAACTGATTTAAGTTTGCAAATATTTTGATGAAGGAGTCTTGCAACATATCTTCTGCCTCTGCTTGATGTCTGGCATATCGCCGACATACGGTCAGCATTTTACCAGCATACTGCAGAAATAAAGCTCTCTGACAGGACTTGTCCTCCTGTATGCATCCTCTTATAAGTTCCTTCTCG
>CALGJS010000355.1 GCA_937927835.1 uncultured Saprospiraceae bacterium
CTTCCTCGGAATTCGTACTCCGTGGACTTTGGAAAGTGAAACCGTTTGGAAAAGTACGCATCGATTAGCTGGTATACTTTGGTTGGTAGGAGGATTGGTGATGGTGTTGATGGGACTGTTTGCTGACGGAGCACCCATTATAATCTTGACGGTGATTATTGCAGTGGTGGTATCGCTGGTTCCGATGGTATATAGCTGGATGGCTTTTAAGAAGGAATAAGAATGGCCTAAGAAATGGTGATTCAATAAAGAGAGTCAATAAGCGAAATATAGTTCGCTTATTGGCTTTTTTAGTGTGAAAACCTCTTTTTTTACCTTTTAAAAATATTTTTTATAAAAAAACATAAAATGGTGTCACGAATCGTAGTTGAGGCTGGTTAGTATAATAGAACGAAGTTATAAAAAATATAATCCTACAAAAAAATAAATTATGAAGCTTAGACGAATCCTACTTTTTTCTTTCTTATTTATTGTGAATATTACGATCGCGCAAGATTGTCCGTCAGGTGATCTAACCATTACTACTCAAGCGGAGATGGATGATTTTTTGATTTCCTATCCCAATTGTACCGAGATCAATGGTAGTGTTTTGATTGAAGGGCCTGGGATTACTAATTTGTTAGGGCTGCAAAATATAACTTCTATTGAGCATTCTTTGATAATAGAAAATAATGAAAATTTGACTAGTCTGTCAGGACTGGATAATCTAATTTTTCTAGGAGATGATTTTTCAGATCATTTTGAAATAGTCAATAATGACGGTCTGACTAATTTATCAGGACTAGATAATCTAACTTCTCTTGGTACTTTAAGAATACAAGATAATGAGAACTTGTCTAGTTTGTCAGGACTAGATAATTTAACTTCTATTAATTATTCTTTAATAATAAGAGATAATGAGAGTTTGATAAGTTTGTCAAGTTTGATCAACATAACTGAGATTGAAAATGGCTACACAGAAATACGAAATAATATAAGTTTGACCAGTCTATCAGGTCTGGATAATATAACCCGTCTTGGTACTAGTTTTACGATATCCCATAATACCAGTTTGATAAATCTGTTGCCTTTAGGTAATTTAACTTATGTTTTTGGTTCTGTTGTTATATTTAATAATCCCAATTTGACCAGTTTATCAGGACTGGAAAACATGACTGAGTTTAATGGGGAAGTACTCATTTCCAATAATGACGCACTGACTAATCTACTAGGTCTACATAATGTAACTTCTGTTGGTGGTGAATTAGTAATACAGGATAATGATAATTTGATTAATCTATCCGGTCTTGAAAATATAATCTCAATAGGTGGTAATTTAGTGATAATGAATAACGGTAATTTGATTACTCTATCTGGTTTGGATAACTTAAATACAATTGGTATTTCTTTATTGATACATAATAATTCCAATTTGGTTAATCTATCTGGATTGAATAACCTAAGCACTATTGATGTTGATCTAGTCATTGGAATTCCATTTATTAATCCTAGTAGCGGCCTGATTAATCTATCAGGTTTAGATAATTTGACTTCCATTGGCAGATCTTTACATATAAACAATAATGAAGATTTGGTTAGTTTATCTGGTCTGGATGAATTGTCAAGCCTTGGAGGTGGTATTTTTATAGAAAATAATAATGTGTTAAGTGATATTTCAAGTATTGAAAATGTTTCGAATGTAAATATTGATTCGAATATATCTATTATTAACAATCCAATGTTAGCATTTTGTTCTTTGCCCAATATCTGCAATCATATTGTAAATGGAGGAGTTTTAAATGTTTCAGAAAATGCACCAGGTTGTAATAGCCTAGATGAAGTGGCAACCAACTGTTTTTTTGGACGTATTTCCTACCCCATCTTTTATGATTTAAATGAAAATGGAACCCTAGAAGTAGGAGAACCTTTTTTCCGTGATGCCAGTGTAACGATTAACCCAGGCAATTTTGTAAATTATGGAAATCTAACAAATGGCGGTCTTACTTATAAAGAATTCGGTGATTATGTGGTTTCTTATAATTCACTCGCTACACCCTTTTGGGAACTCACCACCAATAGCTCTTACAATGTTAGCTTGACCGAAGCTGATCCTGCAGATACCGTTTTCTTTGGTATAAAACCCATTCTTTTTTATTCAAATATGACACCGGGGATAGTAATGGGGAATCTGCGTTGCAATGATTCTCAAGTGTTTAATATCTATGGAGAAAATACCGGAACTAGGATTGTTGATAATGGCACTCTCTGGTTAGAAATAGATCCTAATGTCGCGAGTATCGAATATATAGATATACCAGATACCATCGTTGCACCCAATTTATATGGATGGCATTTTAACGAACTTTTCCCAAGTCATATAGTGCATAAGCAAATTAGATTGGGAATTCCTGGGCCTCCTGATTTTCCAATTGGAGATGAACTCCATTTTCAATCTTATATTACCTATACCGATATGACTGGAGATTATACCTCTAGTATCTTTGAATATAATGAAATAGTAGATTGTGCCTACGATCCAAATGATAAATTAGTCAATCCTATTTATCCATTTAATTATGCCTTGATAGGGGAGCCACTGACCTATACGATTCGTTTTCAAAATACGGGAAATGCAGAAGCTTACGACGTGGTGATTCGAGATACCTTAGACCCGAATTTAAATCCTGCGACCTTCCGAGTAATTGCGAGTAGCCACGACGCGGTACTAAATACCGAATTAAAAGACGATCAATATTTGAGCTTTAATTTTAATAATATTTTTCTTCCAGATAGTACGACTAATTTTGAAGCAAGTCAGGGTTTTGTGATGTATAGTATCCAAGCGTATGAGGACATTCCAGAAACGACTCAAATCACCAATACGGCTGGAATTTATTTTGATTTTAATCCACCTATCATTACCAATACGACCGAAAATACGATGGTGTATTCTTTTGATGTGGATGAAGATGGTGTTGATATTTTTGAAGATTGTGATGATCAAAATGCGCTGGCTTATCCTGGCGCTACGGAAATTCCTAACAATGGTATTGATGAAGATTGTGATGGAGAAGATTTGATTGATACTTCGATTGATCAATTAAACGATCTTAATATTTCAGTATTTCCAAATCCAACTTCCGGGAAATTAGAAGTTAAATTACCCTATCAAATAGAAGGGACACTTATCTTAAGAGATTATACTGGAAAAACTATTTTAACGGAAGTGCTAAAACAAACGCACTCCTTAGAACTTAGCAACTTGCCAAATGGCATTTATTTTATGGAAATTAAAACAGCAAGTAGTAATTGGATAGAGCGAGTAGTAAAGATTTAATGATTTTCGAGACTGTTCTGTTAAAGTGTGTCAGCGGGCTAGCTATCCTTTAGGATCATAGGCGCGGGCTGCAAAATGACACACTTGGTGG
>CALGJS010000356.1 GCA_937927835.1 uncultured Saprospiraceae bacterium
CAATCCCCAAACCCATTCTCCTTCCGAGCTAAAGTACCCAACCTTATCGCCTTGTTCGATGCGAAAAAGGCCTTTTCCGGCGTAGCTGATATATTCATATTCTGGTTGGATGATGATCTCTCCGTTGAGGTTGGTAAGACCGGAAAAACGTTTGATACGAATGACGGCGTAGCCATCTTTAAAAGCTTCGATTTTATCGTATTTGGGTGGAATGACTTCGATGCCGCGTTGGTTGATAATGCCCCATTTGTCATTTTTTTGGACAACGGCAACGCCATAACGGAATTCTCCTGCTTGTTGATAATAAGCATCAGAACGGCGAGCACCTTCAGAGATATAATAAAATCGGTAATGCTGATCTCTTACCAATCCATGACCATTACTAAAATCCAATAATCTATTTACATTCGGATCAACGATATATTGTCCCATGGTATCAATGATTCCTCCTTGTCGATAACCGTGATAAACGACCGCGCGATCTTCTGCAAAATCTAAACATTTGGAGTATTCCAAATTGATTACTTCTTCGCCATTTTTATTGACATAGCCACATTTCCCGGCTCGTTGGACCATGGCTCTACCGTTATTAAAAATAGAAACTTTAGAGTAAACTGGATCGATGACCATTTTACCTCGACTATTAATAAATCCATAATCATCCTTAAATCTTACGGGAGCCATTCCTTCGTTAAACCGACCAATTCTTCGATACTTTTTATTGGTCAATAAATTTCCTGTTCGATTGATCAGACCGTATTTGAAGTTGGCAGTTCCCATTCGAACGACGGCGGTACCATGCTCATTAAAATGGGTGATCTTAGAATATTTTGGTTTTAAAAAATACTTTCCAACTTTATTGATCAATCCCCATTCTCCATTCACCACCACTCTGGCAACATTCTGTTCAAAATCATAGGCTTTGCTAAAATTCATTGGGATAACTAGTTCTCCTTTTTCATCAATATATCCCACCCCTTTTATCGTTGCCACCCAAGCCAAGCCATCAGAAAAATTTCCAACATTTCGATATTTAAAATCAATGACTACTTTTCCTTGTGAATCAATAAAGCCCCACTTTCTACCGAATTTTACGGAGGCTATTTGATTAGAAAAATTATTTACTTTTGAATAACGACAAGGAATAATTTCTTGACCAGAAGGATCTACAAATCCCCATTTACCGTTTCGCTTAACGGCTAAACGACCTTCTTTAAATAGTCCAATTTCGTCATATTTTAAATCCACCACTACCTCCCCCAAGGTATCGATCACCCCATAGCGTTGCGTGTTATTGGAGATTCTAATAATTTTATTATCGGTATTTTCTAAAAAATCTACTCGATCAAATTTACAAGGAATCAGCATCTTTCCGGTAGCATCAACCATTCCCCATTTTTTTTCTTGCTTTACTATTCCTACTTCATTCACAAAATTTTCTGCGACCGAAAACTGCGGTTGTACTACGACATTTCCAAGCGTATCTACATATCCAAATTCACAACCCTCACAAACCAATCCGGCTTGTGTTTCAAATTCTTGATCATAAAGCGTATAATCTACCATATAATTATTGGACATTAATTTATCCAAATAATCATTTAGATTTTCAAGATGATCTCGTCCTGCTTTTAGCTTTCCAGACAAGCGACCTTTAATACTCATCCTTGCAATTCCATCATGAAAATCGCCGATATAAGCATAATCTTTTTTCACAAATAACCCAATCGGATTATTACTAATCAAACCATGTCGGCCGCTTGAAAAAACACAACGTGCTACCCGACTCCCTTTGTTATAATCTGACAAACGAACATCGAGTAAATCTACACCTGTCACTAATAATCCTACATCATTGTTCACCACACCATAAACCATATCAAAACGATAATGCGTTCTTTCAAAATTATAATGGTTATAATTTTCTATTCCTACAATGGTCATATTATGTCGACGTTCTACGCGAATGGTATGAAAGGAAGGTTCAATCTGCACACTCCCATCGCTTAATTTTCGAAGTCCCCATTTATCATCTGCAGAAGAATAAAACCATTCAAAATTTTCTAACGCAAAATCTGGATCTTCCGTAAGTGTTGGCATGGTAATCCGCGAAGGACGTTGCGAACCGATGGTAATCGTAAAATGTTTTTCAAATTCATTACTCGTCGCTTCATTGCCATTTTCATCAAAATCATAAAGCGTTAATTTTTCTCCCGTAAAAGCTCTCGCTTGCGTTCCAGTCCATTCGATTCGATCATACTCGGTTGGAATCACCAAATTTCCAGTTAGATCTATTGCACCAAATCTTCCCGCATTTCGAACCAAAGCCGTCGTAGGATTTGGTCGTCCGATCCAAGAAAATTCTGCCGCCAGAATAATGTCTTGTGCTTCTGAAATAATGCCCCAACCATTTCCTCGACGGAATCGGTAAGTTCCTTCGCCGAACGGTTGAATCTCGTTATACCCGGGAGGTAAAACTTCATCGCCCGAAGCATTTAATAATCCAAGCAATCGATCTTTTTTACAAAGAAGTCTGGTTCTAGAGAAAGGATAAAAATCATCATAGTCTGCTCCGGTAATTATAGATTCGGTCGCAACACTGTATGCATAAGTATTTCTATCTTTTTTTAGTCGATAGAAATGATCTGAGATTTTATTGTATTGTTGATAAGCAACGGGAATCAGCCAATTTCCTTCTTGGTTGACGGCGCCCCAATTATGATTTTGACGACAGAAAAATAAACTATCGCCAATCGCTTGGATTTGATCATATTCCGGTGAAAGAACAATGGCGCCTTTATCAGTCAACAGACCGAGTTTTTCTCCCGTTTTAGATTGAAAATAACCACTTGGCAAATACGAGAGATCTTCATAACTAGGTTCAATGATCCGATCACCATTGATCGCACGTACACCCCATTTTCCATTTTCGCGATACCCTAAATATTTTTTTGCCCAGACCTGAACTCGCTCATAACCTTTTTCTAAAACCACCGTTTCCTCTAAATTAATAACCATCCAATCCTCCTCTACCATCACCGCAAAAAGCGTCGAATCCAAAACTTTTAAATCTTCATAGCCAGGACGAATTATCTGACGACCAAATTCATTGATTACGCCAACTTTTTTGCCTCGTTGCATCACCGCATATCCAAATTTTTTAAATTCCCCCATCGCATCATAAGACGGTGTCACTATAATTTCTCCATTTGAATCCATCAGTCCCCAAAGATTGTTGACCTTGACAGGAAACGCCCGCTGGGCCGACACTTGTGTGGCAGCAATAAAAAGTAAACAAAAAATAATTATCGGTCTAAACGTCATGTTAGGCTTCTCTTTTGGGCTTCAATGGCTGGGAGGTTAAAATTCTGACGAGTTACGTTCTTATAATGAAACGAATAGTCAAAAGATACATTGTTAGGTGGTCTTACTTTTTATTATACATGTAAATCAGGGTTTAAAAAACAATACTAATATAATCAACAATATCATTCTAATTGACGAGCGTGTTTTTTTTTGCTATTGGCTTTTGGCCATTTGCTGGCTACCCGTCCCTTCGGGGTCGCTAATTAACATTAGCTTATCCTCTTCGATCGCCTGCCTGCAGGCAGGCGATCGAGTGAAGCAAATAGCCAATAGCCTTTTTTTAATTTGCAGTTAGTCAAAATCTTTGAATAAAATTTCAAATTTCAACCAACTATACATATTAAATTCAACATTTATAATAAGACAAGAGGCGATTGATTTGTTTTTCGTGGCGTTTGGTATGCAATAGATAAAACTTGAGTAAACCATTCGCGTCAGAACGACCAAAGACCGGATGTTTGTATATTTCTCCCTTTAATTGTGCATCGCTAAGATCCAGTAAGAAAGTTCTCAACTCCGCTCTTTGCTGTTTCCATTGTTTAGTCAAATCCCAAAAAGATGATTTAAGAGGTAATGCTTCGCCACTGATTGCAGCAGGAGCATTAATTTTCATTGGGTAGTTAAAAGCGAGACCATACATGCTGGTCATAATTTTCCCTTTGATAGAATTCTTCTTTGGTACGTTGCCATCACTCAGCTTCTTTTTCATATACTCCATGGTATAGAATTCGGCCAATTGAAGATGTTTCATCACCTGCATCACCGACCATTCCGTATCACTAGGTTTACGATTTAAATCTTCCTCTGAATGTCGACTTAGGCGTTTGACGAGTTTGTGTAGCTGATCATCTACTTCGTCAAGTTGTTTTTGGACTTTTAATTTCATTCAAAAGTAATTGATTGTCTGGCAGTTATCTCTAAAAATCTAATTTTTATAGTAAAACAAAAAATCAGAACCACGAAGTTAGGAAAAATATTGAAATCCGGGGGAGTTTTACTGATTGACATCATAATTTTCTGGAGAAACTTTATAGATCGTTGGGTCATGCTGTTCTGCTACCCAATAGTTATAATCTCTCACCATTCGACGTAGATTCTTTAGTTGAAATTTTTTAGTACCGATTTTAGCTCGTAAGGCGTCATATTTTCCAAAGAGGAGTCTAGTCTTTTTCTTAAAGTTCTCTTCTGTTAGCTCAATTAATTTTCCTTTTTCGTCGAGCACATGCGGACGATGTTGTACCGGATTTTTACGATCAGCTCGAACTTCTACAAAATAAGAATAAAGCGATACCGGTCCATCTACTTCTCGCAGCACCAGGGCAGTATTGCTACCAAAGGGCTTGGCAGGATAAGCCATTTCTAGTCGATCATAATGGAAATTTTCTGCTTTATACGCGGAGATACTTTTAGAATATCCATAAGCTTTGATATCTTCGGGTTTGATGGTGATTACTTTTCCATTCACCAGATATTTAACTTTAACTTCATTGTCTGTGATACTTCCTGGCTGTATTTTGACGATTTCTTTAACCCCGTCGTTCCAGATTAGAAACCCGGGGTAATTGGGTTTTCCTTCATCCGTATTTGAAGTCGTAAAAGCAATGCTCACACTAAGGAATAGTGCTAGAGAGAAGATAATTCGAAAAGTCATAGTTTGTTTTTGTTTGTTTTTGATCTTCTTGTACAGTATAAATAATTGCCACGAAGACACCAAGATATTAAGGGTTTTTCTTTCAGAAAAATTTAAATTCCTTTGTGGTTATAATATTTTTTCTTGTACTCAGATTCAGCCTACTAATTTAACTAAACAAACGATTATAATCAAGTTATCGTATCTGCGTTTACATAAAACAAGCGCTCAAACTACAAAAAGAAAAGGCTGCCCCGAGAGACAGCCTTGTTCCAATTTAATTTACCTATAATCTTTACGTTTTTGGTGGCATCCCATCCTCTACGTTTTATTTTATTTTAGCATCATTCGCTAAACCAATTTCTAAGGTTTGACCTTTTTTAGTTTTAACGAATCGATCTCTTTTCTTTAAGTTTTCTACCGTCTCGTTGTATGCAGGATTGGTAGAAGTTGTCAGGAGCATTCCATCTTGGTATTCGAAGAAATATTTATTTATATCACCAGGAATTACCAATTGAAATGTAAATCTTTTAGTACCATCAGGAAGAATTCGGAATTCTAATTCCCCTTCCATTTTCTTGTTAATGGGTATACCATTGAATCCTGCGATTCCTATTTTTCCTTTCTTGGCTACTAGCGCACTTCGATTTTTGTCCCAAGTCATTTTAATATCTGCTAATAAGATGGGGAAATTATATTTTTCTGGCACTTCCAATCCTAGGTTGAGCATCCGAGCTCGAGCAGTTGCTAGTTCTTTTCCTTCAGGGATAAATTCTGACAAAGCCGTCTGGTAGAATTCTCGATTCTTCATATAGTCGATGTTTCGAGAATTATAAGCATTGGCGACCAAATCCGTTTCAATAATTTTCATTAATTTAGAAGGTAGAAATAAGTCAAAGCCAAGCATCAACTCAAATATTTTTTCTGGTGTTTTTTCTTGATCGTTATAATGATCAAATTCTGTCATCCCAGCCACCGTTGCAACGAGTGCATCTTCTTCATTAAAGAAATTAAATTTACCTTCTGCTTTTAGTTTTCCTTTTTCGTTGTTGTAAGTAAGTACATTTCCACTTCGTACACCTGATACAATTTTCAAAGAATCACCGAAATAAAAAGCATCTACCGTCGGATCGTGGTCGAGTAATCCTTTTGCTTCAAAAAGTAAATAATCACTTTCTTGTTTTTTTGCGCTCATCGTCACAGGATATAATTTTCCAGTAGCATTTTGAATGACTAATCCAGTTCGTAGGATCTCACCAGACTTATTTTCTGGTTCGTTATAACTCAATTTTAAATCTAATTTATCTCCCAAACTATTCACTGAAAACCATTCTGTCTTTGGCAATTTATCAGCAGCTAGATAGGCGAAACCAGAGAAATCAAGACTTGCACGGCTGGCCACTAAACCTATATCACCACTAAATTTTATTTTTTCATCAATATAAAATTCCTGACCTGCTGTAATAACTCCTACGGCAGAGGTGAGACATTTTCGTTTTTTCTTTCTTCCTTTTCCGATCGGTTGACCGATAATTTCAGTGAGTGTAAATTCTTGGTTTCGATCTCCTAAATTATATTCATAAAAACCACTTGCTCGATATTCTTTTCGACCTAAAATTTCTACCGTAGCTCGACGAATTATATGATACTGATTAGCCGTATCTGCGATAATTGTCGCATTGGTCAAGGTTTTCATGGCACCTAGTTTATGAATTTCTATTTGACCAGAATCAGGCACCACAAAAGCATCTGCTGTTTCAATTTTGCTAACACCTCCTAATTTTAGTTCATAAGTTTTTAAATCATAAAAAGCTTCTTTCCCCCAAAAGGTCAACCCGTCGTGTTCTTCGTTCGTTGATTTAAAACTACCTCTACCATCTTTGTCTGCTTTAAAAGTGATGGTTTCGTTTTTCATATCCCAATCAAACTCATTCAAACTAGTAATATAAGTATTGTAAGGTAATTCCGTATACACACTATCAGAATTAGCTCGTACCGTTCCAACATTATTTTTAAAATTCAACTTGGTATAAACGTTTTTTGTATCCAAGGCAAGATGATCTAGACCTTCCGCTTTAATGGTTAGATTAGTTGTATCCGATTCAATATGATGAGCACCAAAAGAATACAATTCAGATTTTAGTTGTCCTTTGTCCCAATCAAAAATACCACGACCTTTTAAACCGCCTGGTGTCAAAATCAATAAATCTCTTAGCGTATAATTTCCATCTTTAAAAATCTTAAAACCTTTTTCTTTTACAGAAATATACATACTGTCTTTGTATGGCTGCCAATTGATGGCTACGTCTTCTCCAAACACTTGCGGTTTTTCTTTTCCAACCGCTTCTGACTCTTCTAATTCAAATTTTTGAGCGGTGGACAAAAGTTGTTTTGGCTTTAAAACAATATCATCAGATTCTAAAGTAGCACCATGATAATTGATCGTACCTTTAGCTGTAAAACCTTTATTGTCTAATGAAACATCTCCTTGCAGATTTCCTTTACCACCATAAGCAGGATACCCTTCGGTTGGACTGCTAACTTTCATTCCTAGCGAACCATCTTCCTGTAATCTTACCGTTTCAGGAATTTCTGGAAGGATACCAGCAGAGACTAAACTACCTTTAAAGTTTAAATCTTCAGGCAGTAATTCATCCAATCCATTTAAATGAAATTCATCTAGCGCAACGAAAAATGAGTCGCGAGAATAAGTTCCTTTTTGCGTTTCTTTACTATCATAAAAAAGGTAGGATTTTCCTTTACTATTAAAAGAAGGAAATAGCGCGATGTCTTCTTTTCCACTTTTATTTTCTGGAGCATCAATCAGTAAAACACCATTTACATGTTCAATTCTTGAAGCGATAGATTCTGCTTTAAAGCCTCCTTTTCCATCTTTAATATTTGTTATGGTAAAAAGATCAAAGTATCGAATGGAATCTAATACTAATTGATTTGGTTTGTATTCGAAATTAAAATCTTTCCCTTCAAAGCTAGAATAACCTGCGAATAATTTTCCATCAAAACTAAGGTTTCGATCTTCTTTTAAAAGCAGTTGTTTTTTGTAGGGTTTGGCAGCCACTTTTTGGCGGTCACTAAATTCAATCGTACTCACCGCATCTACCATCATATGATTAGACTTAATGTCGATTTTAGCATTTGTTTTATCTGAATCACTATAGAAACGAATCAAATCATAATCCTGTAAAGATTGAGCAGCATTCGCAAAATGTACCAATCGTTCTTTGATGGTAATGGTTTCTGTTTTTGGTTGAAACAAAATAAAACCAGAAGCGACCATTTCATACAATAAAGCACGGATATTATCGGTAGAAAAGTTTTTGTTGAGCGCACGAGCAAAGGTGTTGGCATTGATCGTATCTGCTTTTGTTTTGTCTCTTAAAAGTTTTAAAGTAGCGATTGGATTCTTGTCGGCTACGTTTTGCAGTTTTCTATAAGTCTGAATATTGAAAAAATCTTTTGATTCAAAAACTACTTTTTTATTACCATTTCCAATCCGTGGATTTTTTTCATTTATTTCTAAATAATCGGCACCAATCGTCCAAGATATTTTATCAGAATAAATATTGACCCCTTGGTAAGAAGCGAAAAATGGAGCTTTATTTTCTGGTAAGTTTCCAATCGACAATTCTAAAACTGCGCTACTAAGATCGTAACGAAGGTTGGCAGAAGGATGTGTTAAAGCATCTTTTTGTAAAAATAAATCCACCGCTACTCCACTCGCGGCAATATGAGCATTGTCGATCAAAGTGAATTGTAAGCCTTGCGCTTTTAAGGCACGGTTTTGTTCTGGATCGCTGATGATCAATTCTGCTGGTTGGAGCGCAGTTCCGTAGGTAAGAATTTTGGTGCCTTTTAATTTTAGGCCACCGGTGAGTTGAACTCGGTCGTTCAGTTGATCGAGTGTTAGGTTGCAATCATGAGAAGTGAAACGAGGATATGTTTTTTGGATAGACTTGCTGGTGCCTATTTTAGTTTCAAAACTACCAGCGATTTTTTTATTTGGGTATAGCTTATCGTATTGTAAAAAGACGGTATCAATTTTAATTAAATTTCCCTTTAGTTGAATAGCATACTTTTCTAAAGAGCAATCGATTCCAGAAGCACCCGGTGTGTTCCAAGCGATGGTTCCACCGGTCCCTTTCCAAGTTTTGGTAGTTGGATAATAGTAGCCACTGGTAGACTTAATGGTGAGTTCTTTATTTTTTTGAATTTTCACTAAATGACCAGATTCGACAAAAACAAAAAATTTCCCGTCACTATTCCCCAGGTGAAAGCTTCCGTCTTTGAGCAACCAGGCGTGGCCTTTTTGTCCTGAAACAAAAGCTCCATCGGAAAATAGTGTCGAAGAAAAATCTACATAGTTTTTGAATTGTTTTGTCTTTTTTCTAAAATCATTGGTCAGCACCTCTGTTAAAATCTGGTGCCATTCGTCAAATAAATGTTTTTCGTTATTGCCTTCTTTGATAAATAATAAACTAGTTAAATAGTCTTTAAAAACAGGATTTGGTGTAATCCGTTGTTCCAACATTTTATTACTCACAGATATAATGGTTGCTACCTCCGCTTCTGTAAAAGATCCTCTGTTAAAATATCTTTCAAAAGAATTAAAGGTTTCTGTGATTACCTGATTGTTGGACTTTTTCATAAAAGCCTCCAACTCTTTAATAAAGATATCACGATCACGGGAGAAACTATTTCCGTCCTTGGCAAAATTCAAGTTCGGAAGAAATACGAAACATACTATAAAAAATAAAAACAACAGCTGTTGAGAAAAGCGTGGACTGTCAGAGCCTTTACTGGTTAGTAATTTCATGATCGTAAGTGTTGGTAGCGATCGAGGGACAAAGCTTTTAGGTAAATTATATCTGGGAGTAGGTTGGAAGGTAGGAGGACAAAAAAGGCGAAGGGAATTGTTTGATCTTTACCCTACTATCTGAAAATTACTAATCAGATAGCTGGGAAAGATCTTATATAGAAAATAGGGAGGGAGAAAGGGGAAAAATTTTTCAAAATTGATAAAGGGAGATACTGCGTACGAGGGTCGAACGGAGGGAAAAGCGCAATATTTTTTTTGAATTTTAACTAACGCAACTTTGGGAAGGAAAAAATTTTGTCGCGTCGTCGTCGTATAATGTTGTCACAAAGATAAGTCAATTTTAAGGTTAGACGCCATACCGTAGTAAGGGTAGTTTTGGAATTAATAAAAATTTAATATGTATGGGGTTATTGATCAAGCTTTTAAACTTATCGATAAAAACACTTTAGGCTGAGGAGCTGGAAGATAAGTAAGAAATGGGGAACTTTAGGGGGAAAGGGGTGTAGAAGACAATTATAAAATGCTACTAAACTGATACTGCGACCACGCTGTGGTCGATCTGCAATCGTGGGTTCGCTGGTGGCTAACCTAACATACTTTGACCGCGCTGCGGTCAGTCTTATCGGGGAACAGATTTCCCAGTAGGAAAAACACCTTACTACTGCCGCTATTCTCATTAAAGAATCATTGCCATTTTATAGGAAATATTTTTCTATCTACACGGTATGATCTCAGAGAGATCACAGTATATTAGCAGCGAAGCATGCGTGGCGTTGTTCCGATCTCAGAGAGAT
>CALGJS010000357.1 GCA_937927835.1 uncultured Saprospiraceae bacterium
ACAAAAATCTGATTCATTTTACTATATAAATAAATACTTCCATATCCGATAATTTCCACCAATTCTACCATACTTGTTTTATCTAAACCTGATCCAAATTTAAATAATTGATAAACGCTCATTAACAACATTCCAAAAATGAATATGATAAAGGAAGTCTCTATTCCCATAAATAGCCAAGAAAAGCTAGCTTCCAATGATTGCTCCCATAAAATTTCGTTGTTCTTCATCCTTCGTAACTTAAAGCATATCAACTCGTTATACTTACTTAATTGACGTTTAAGAAGAGATAAAAGTTTTCATTTTTCATGGAATTCTTAGACGATTTTTCTTGTTCAATGTTTACAGATATTGTTTATCTTCGTGCCCAAGTTTATTGAAAGGGTTTTGATGTGAAACAGGTTGTGAAGACGGATTGATTAATTATGAATAAGATAAAAGGTTTTGCGATAGCACAAACCGATCAACTAATTAACCATTATTTTAAAAACACCGATCAATCAATAAAAACACCGATTAAAAAAAATAATAATCAACCAAGATATGAGTTTAGAAGGCAATTATTCCCCAGATGAGATAGAAAAAAAGTGGTATAGCTACTGGATGGAAAAGGACTATTTTAAGTCTGTTCCAGATGATAGAGAAGCTTATACGATTGTGATTCCTCCGCCGAATGTGACGGGCGTCTTGCACATGGGGCATATGCTAAATAATACGATTCAGGATATTTTGATTAGAAAGGCTCGACTAGAAGGCAAGAACGCTTGTTGGGTTCCTGGAACAGATCACGCATCCATCGCTACCGAGGCAAAAGTGGTGAAGATGCTTCGTGAAAAAGGAATTAAAAAATCTGATATTTCTCGAGAAGAGTTTTTAAAATTTGCTTTCGAATGGAAAGACAAATATGGTGGAATTATTCTGGAACAATTGCAGAAGTTAGGTGCTTCAGCGGATTGGTCTCGGACGCGTTTTACCATGGAAGAAAAACTGTCCAAAGCAGTTATTGAAGTGTTTTGTGATTTACATAAAAAAGGAAAAATCTATCGTGGCCTTCGGATGACCAACTGGGATCCAGAAGCACAAACGGTTTTATCAAATGAAGAGGTAATTCATACCGAAGAAAATTCTCAACTATTTCATGTTCGCTACCAGATCGTAGACAGCGATGAGTACGTAACGATCGCTACCACGCGACCTGAAACTATTTTGGGCGATAGCGCGGTTGCGGTAAATCCAAAGGATGAGCGGTATAAGCATTTGCATGGCAAAAAAGTAATTGTTCCGATAGCCAATCGGGCGGTTCCGATTATTGCAGATCGTTATGTTGAAATGGAATTTGGAACAGGTGCGTTGAAAGTTACGCCTGCCCACGATATGAATGATTATGATATCGGACAGCGACATGACTTAGAGACCATTGATGTTTTCAATGCGAATGGAACGATGAGTGAAGCAGCTGGTTTTTATATCGGCAAGGATCGTTTCGAGGTTAGAAAACTAATCGTAAAAGACCTGAAAGCTTCTGGGAATTTGGTAGAAATAGAAAACTATCGAAACAAGGTAGGACGGTCTGAACGAACCAATGCAGTTGTTGAGTCAAGACTGACTTTGCAATGGTTTATGAGTATGAAAGAGAACTCAAAAGAGGCGTATGATGCGGTAAATAATGGAGAAGTGAAATTTTTCCCAGAGCATTTCCAAAACATGTACAACAACTGGGTTAAAGAAGAAAACGTACGGGACTGGTGTATTTCTCGACAACTATGGTGGGGACAAAGAATTCCTGCTTACTACATTGGTGATGACATCATTGTAGCTCCAACACCCGAAGAAGCACTACAACAAGCAAAAGAGGTAACTGGAAATAACGACTTGACTGCGAGTGATTTGCGTCAAGATGAAGATGTATTAGATACTTGGTTCTCTAGTTGGCTTTGGCCAATGTCTGTTTTTGATGGTTTTGAAAGCCAGGAAGAATTAGCATATTACTATCCGACCAATGTATTGGTAACGGGCTGGGATATTATTTTCCTTTGGGTAGCTAGAATGATTATGGCGGGTTACGAATATTCTGAGCAATTGCTTGGGGCTGAGTTTGTTGAAAAGAACGGTAAATTCCCATTTGCGGATGTTTACTTTACGGGAATGGTAAGAGATAGTAAGCGTCGAAAGATGTCCAAATCCTTAGGGAATTCTCCGGAAGCATTAGAGTTGATTGAGCGATATGGAGCAGATGGTGTTCGATTTGGAATGTTGTCGAGTGGCGCAGCAGGTAATGATATTATCTTCGATGCCCCACATGATGAAAAAACCAAAAAGACTTTAAGTGAAAGTGCGAAATGTCAGCAAGGCCTTCAGTTTTGTAATAAAATGTGGAATGGACTCAAGATGCTACGTGGTCTAGAGATTACTACCGAAAAGCAGTCAGACGAGATTGAAAACATCAATCAACTGGCCATGAAGTGGATCGAGGAAAAATATGAAGAAACATTAGCGCAAATCGAGCGTCAATATGAAACATATCGATTATCAGATTCATTGATGACTTTGTATAATTTCATTTGGAATGATTTCTTTAGTGAATATTTAGAATTGATCAAACCGGCTTACGCCAAAAAAGCAGACGGAGAGAATAAGCAATTGCCTTTATCACAAGCAGCTTATGATCACGCCATCGATATGTACGAAAAATTCATGACGATACTTCATCCATTTATGCCTTTTGTTACAGAAGAAATTTGGCACCAACTACGCGAAAGAAAAGCAGGAGAAGATTGTATCGTAAGTACTTATCCAAAGGCCAAAGCTTATGATAAGGAATTAATTAAAAAGGTAGATGCTGCAATTGCTGTAATTTCTAAGGTTCGTTCTTATCGAAGTGAGCGTGGAATTAAATCGCATTTGCCTTTGAAATTATTTATAAAAAATACTGAAGGTGCACAAGTACTTCTAGCAGAAGATGGACTAAAAGAAGCTATCGCTAAGAGAGCAACTATCGGAGAATTTACCGTAACGGATTCTAAAGATATTCCAGATACCGTTTCTTTTGTAATTGGGACAGAGCAATTCTTCCTAGAATTACCAGCGGCTACCATTGATAAAGTTGCTGAATTGAAAAAAGCCAAAGCGGAATTAGCTCGACTAACCGGAATGGAAAAAGGATCATTGAGTAAATTAGGAAACGAACGCTATGTCAATAACGCACCGCCACAAGTTGTTGCTGGGGAAAAGAAAAAGCTAGCAGATACACAAGCAAAGATCGAGATCGCAAAAGAGGTAATTCGAAAACTAGGTTAGGTATTAATTAATAGTTTTTTAATCTGCCTGCCGGCAAAGGCAGGTGAATAATTAATAATGCCCTCGATCATGTTTAGTGAATTCAGAGATAGAAGAGAATCACGTTAAAGTGTCTCTGCGTCTCTGCGTGATAAAACACGATAAAAGAATTGCACTGAAAGATATACACGATCGAGTGTCTCTGCGTCTTTGCGACCTCTGCGAGAAAAACAAGATAGAAGAGAATTCCATAAAATACCTCCACAAAATTAACTGACCAATAAATTCTAAAAAAATGAAAAAATTCCTAAAATGGTTCTTCATCCTATTGGTCGTTTTAATCGGAATAATAGCCATTGCTGGTTTTCTATTAAGTGAGTCTAAGCCAGAAGGAAAACCCTCTCCTAAAGCAGATGCCATCGCTCAAAAAATGATGGAAGCAGTAGATCAAGCCGCTTGGGATACCACCGCAATTATCAGTTGGGATTTCGCTGGACGCCAACAATACCTTTGGGGTAAAGAAAGAAACTTCGTTAAAGTGATGTGGGGTGATAATACCGTATTCCTAAATACTAAATCAGTGACTGGAAAAGCATTTATAAATGAAGTAGCACTTTCGGGAGACGAGGCAAATAATGCTGTTCAAATGGCCTGGAGACATTTCTGTAATGATTCTTTTTGGTTGAATGCCGTTGTAAAAGCCTTTGATCCTGGAACAAGCCGAAGTATGGTGAAAACCAAAGATGGAAAAGATGCGATGATGGTTAGCTATGCCTCAGGTGGCGTAACACCAGGTGATGCTTATGCTTGGATTTTGGATAAAAATGGTTTGCCAACTAGTTATAAAATGTGGGTAAGTATTATTCCAATTGGTGGAGTAGAATTTACTTGGGAAAAATGGATCACCTTAGAAACTGGAGCGAAGATCGCGACCTTGCATAAGAGTGCTGTTTTTGATTTAGAGATGCGAGATGTAAAAGGTGCTGCGAGTTGGGAGGCCTATGGATTTACGGAGGACCCCTTTGTAGAGTTGGTTAAATAGGTAAGCATTTTTAAAAATAATCTAATCATTTCTATGCTTAATAGTATGTCAAGTAATATATTATTCTTTCTTTTATTATCATCATTTTTGTTAAGTGGCTGTAATAGATTCTCTGAAAATCATGAACTAAATTTGATTCCTTACCCACAAGAGGTTCATAAAAAAAAAGGTACCTTAGATTTATCTCATGGGTTTAAAATAAAAATTAAGGAAACTGAGATAGGTTGGTTAGAAAATATTGTCAAAGAAGATTATTTTAAATTTTTTAATAATTCCCTAGTTCCTTCACAAATCAAGCTAAGTCTTGCGATAGATACCTCCTTTAAAACCGAAGAATATACTTTATCTATTCAAGATCATATTGAACTTATTGGTGGCAGTCATCTTGCTTTGACTGCTGGTTTGTCAACCTTTTGGCAGTTAGTAAAGGATGGACAAGTTCCTAAATTGACGATCAGAGATTCTCCTAAATATAGTTATCGTAGTGTTATGTTGGATGTAGCCCGTGCTTGGCATCATCCCGCAAGTATCCGTAAAATAGTGGATTTATGCCGTTGGTATAAAATAAATTATTTGCATTTACATCTGACTGACGACTCGGCTTTTAGCTTTCCCTCCGCTACCTATCCTCAATTAGCGACACTGGGTCATTCCTACTCCAAGGCTGAACTAGAAGCGCTGAATGAATATGCCTGGCAAAGAGGAGTGATCTTGGTTCCAGAAATTGATGTACCTGGCCATGCTTCGCCATTTATAAGTAAAATGCCAGCACTTTTTGGGATCGCGAATGTTGCTAATAATTCTAATACAATCAATATTGGAAAAGAAAAAATTTATGCTGCCTTAGATACTTTATTGGGAGAAGTGGCATCCGTTTTTAAATATTCTCCTTATCTACATATTGGCGGGGACGAAGCTTTTTTTGGAGGAATGGAAGACGATCCAGATATTAAAACATACCTGAAAAAAAATAACCTTCCCAATATGCACGAGTTGTTCTTACATTTTTTAATTCGTACCAATGAAATTGTAAAAAAACACGAAAAACAAACTATCGTCTGGGCAGGCTTTGGTGAAAAGGGAAATTTGCAGATTCCAAACGATGTTATTGTTATCAATTGGAATCATATTTACCATCAGCCAAAAGATTTGGTAAAAAAGGATTTTTCAATTATTAATTCTAGTTTTAAACCATTGTATGTAGTCAATAATCGAAAATGGTCTCCGCAATATATTTATGAACAATGGCATCCCAATCGGTGGGAATCTTATACTAATATTGGTGATTATTCCATTGGTGAAGAACTGCCCGCTGAGAATACCCAATTGCTCGGCGCTACCATGTGTGCGTGGGAACAAGCAGCGTTCAACCAATTTCCAAGATTACAAAATCGGATACCCAGCATGATGGCCCATCTTTGGTCGACGCCCCAGTTTACCTGGAGCGAATTTGAAAAACAACAAAAGATAAGTAATGAAAAATTAGAACAACTAATCACCCCTTTTGATATTTCGATACATGGGCTAACGTATCCTGAAATAGGAGAAGGCAATTTTAATGAACACTTATGGTTTGCTAAGGATTTAAAAATTGTAGCAACTGCGAATTTGTCTAATACAGTTTTAGAATACGCTATCGAAAAAAATCCTACTGAAGATGATTGGACACTACTAGCGGATACTTTGAGGATTAACCGAACACAAGATCTCCATCTACGGACTTTGAATCAGGCTGGTCAGACCATTGGTCAGGAGTGGCATCAAAAATTTTATCACCAACCTGTCTCTGTTATGACTGATAAAATTTGGAAAGAATTGCCCATAGGTAGTTGGGAAAAAGACCGTTTTATAGATCGACTATCTATCGATCTTCATCATCCTTACGACAAGGGAACGATCCGTTACGAACTAACCGGAAAACAAATCACCAAGGCTTCACCAGTTTATGAAGGCCCTTTTTCGATAACGAATACGGTGCATTTAAGTGCACAGTATTTTAATGAAAATGATCAACCTGTAGGACTTACTTTTAGGAATAGTTTTTACAAAATTTTTAAAGTGAAAAGTCTGACGACTGGAAAACCCATCTCTGCTTCCAATGATCATATTAACCTTTCAAAAACCTTGCTGGCCAATAATGGTCGGGTGTCTCTGTGGGAAATGTGGGAAGATCACTTGTCGTCCGAAAATTGGATTCAGATAGATTTGGAAAAAGTAGATACTGTGGGACGTTTTGGAGTTTATACTTTTTGGGATGGATATCGTTATTATCAGTACAGAATTGAGGGGTCAAAAGATGGTGTAAATTGGGAAGTATTAGTAGATGCATCGGAGAATGAAAAAATTGCTTCAGAGGAAGGCTATGAAACGAAAATTGTACCGGTTGCTGTTCGCTATTTGCGAATACATTTGTTATATAATTCTGCTAATCCTGGGTTACACTTGATAGAATTTGCAGCCTTTAAAGAATAACGCTATTTCAAATTTCACATATAGTAATTTAAATGAAAAGTTTTAAATTGTTTTCTTTCTTTATTTATATTCTTTTATCTGGTTGTTATTCAGAAAATAAAATGATTGTCAAAACAGAGGCAGAGCAGGTTGCCTATGATTTGATGGCTCGAATACTCCCTGGTCATAAGGATCAAATTCAATTTCAGGAAATTTCTAGATTGTCGGATTCTACTGATCTTTTTAGAATAACTACAGATGGAAAGATAGTAACTATCGCTGGAAACAATGCAGGGTCAATGGCAGTTGGGTTAAACCATTATCTTAAAAATCAATGTAATAGTCAAATTTCTCTTAATTATCAGCAGTTAAATCTACCGGATAACTTACCACTTCCGAGCAAGCCTGTGGCTGTTCAAACGCCTTTTGATTATCGTTATTTTTTTAATTTTTGTACCTATGGATATACCATGCCCTGGTGGAATTGGGAACGCTGGGAAAAAATGATTGATTATATGGCGATGAAAGGTGTCAATATGCCGTTAGCTACGATCGGGCAGGAAGCTGTTTGGCAGGAAGTCTATCAGGAGTTTGGTTTGACTGGTAAGGAGCTGGAAGATTTTTTCGTTGGTCCTGCACATTTGCCGTGGGGACGGATGGGCAACATTGATGGAATGGCTGGACCGTTGCCTCAAAGCTGGATATCTCAACGCAAAGAATTACAAAAAAAGATACTTGCTCGAATGAGATCCTTTGGGATGAAACCAGTTCTTTCAGCATTCACAGGGCACGTTCCAAAATCATTACAACGAATTTATCCCACTGCAAAAATTTATCAAATTAGCGATTGGGCTGGAGTTAAAGGTACTTATTTTTTAGATCCAACGGATACGCTTTTTATGAAAATTGGAAAAGCATTTATCGAAAAACAAACTGCGATGTATGGTACTGACCACCTTTATGATGCAGATTGTTTTATAGAGGTGGATCCACCTTCAGGAGATCCTGATTTTTTGGGACAGTTGGGAGATCGGGTTTATAAATCTATGGAAGCTGCGGATCCACAAGCAACTTGGATTCTTCAAGGTTGGTTTTTCTTTTTTAAAAAAGATTTTTGGACGATGGAACGAGGTCGAGCTTTTTTGAATGGGATTCCTGAAAATAAAGTGATCGTGTTGGATTTGTACGGAGAAAAAAATCCTACCTGGGATAAGACCGACGCTTTTTTTGGTCAACCATGGATTTGGAACGTGATCTGTAACGAAGACCAAAAGGTAAACATGAGCGGTGATCTAACGGCTATGCAAGACCAATTTCAAAGAGCCTATCATTCTGAAAAGGATCATAATTTAAAAGGAATCGGGGTGATACCAGAAGGATTAGGATATAATGCGATTGTGCAGGATTTTATTTTTGAAAAAGCGTGGAATACTGATCCGGTTGACACAGAAGCGTGGGTAAGGAATTATGCTCGTCGTAGATATAATTCCAATAATGCGCATGCTGTAAAAGCGTGGGAATTATTGTTGAAAACAGTTTATGGAAGAACTCGGACTTTCTGGTCACCACTATTGACTACACCCAAATTACCAGTCTCTAAAAAAGGGCGGGAAGGTGTTATCAATGATGATTCTAATAATTGGGATTTTGAGATATCAACTTTTAGAGACGCAGCTGCTGAATTATTGACCGCTGGAAAAGAGATTGGCAAAGTTCCTGGGTATGAATTTGATCTTGTTAATGTATACCGTGAATTCATTCTTTCACTTTCTAATAAATTTTTGGAAGAATTGGCGGACTCTTTTAGAAATAAAGACCATGTTAAGTTTGCGAAAGACGCTGAAAAATTGCTAAAATTATTAGAAGATCTTGATCGAATTACGGGGAGTAATGAACAGTTTTTGCTCGGTAAATGGATCAGTGAGGCAAGAAATTGGGGCACGACTGAAGCAGAAAAAGCCTACTATGAGAATAATGCTCGAACTATTGTAACCATTTGGCAACCATATCCCGAAGGTGCCTTACGAGACTACGCTGGCAAGCAATGGAATGGATTATTTAAAGGGTATTATAAACCTCGTTGGGAATTATTTATTCAATATTTGCAAGTTGCCTTAGGTGAAAATAAAGATTTTGATGAAGTAGGTTTTGATAAAGCGGTTCGGCAATTAGACTATCAATGGACGTTGTCCAGTGACCACTATTCGGACACCCCAGTTGGTAACCCACTAGAAATTGCGGCAGAATTGTTAAATAGCTATAGTAGTTATGTCGAGTAATATTCAGATTACTCTTTTGGCTTCAATTGCTCCGCTGCTGCTTCTTTCAATTCTTTACCTTCCTCTTCAAGTTGTTCCCCTTTTTCGTTTAGATTTTTGATTTCTTCAGAAAGTGCTTCTTTTTGTTCATCGGTAGCCGTTTCAAAAAGTTCTTTCAGTCGATCTTTTTCCTTAGTCCAAAGTTCTTTTTTACCTTCCCAAGATTCTATACCATCCATCAATTTGCCACCTTTATCAGAAATTTCTTCTTTCGCTTTTGAGAGACCATCTCCGATTTTATCCAGCGCACGGTCGTATTTACCTTCCTTGAATTTAGCGACTTCTTCTTTGATTAAGCCGACACCCGCTTTGCCAATATCTGCTACTTTACCAATGATTTCTTTACTTTTTTCTTTTTCTTCTGGCGTTCCAAGAAAGTAATTATAGCCCACTAGGCCGATGACTACTAAGATACCAAGTTTGATTATTTTACCGATCATAATGTAGAGGGTTTTGAATTTTGAGTTCTTCTTCTAGTTAAAAATTTAGTTAGAAATGCGTTGGAAGAGGCATTATTAATTATTCATTAAAGAATTTTTAATTACAAATCCTAAAGAACACTTCTTTCCTAATAAGGATTAGAACCTAGGATTTGTTGTAAATATATAATTTTATTATTCAGTATAACCACTATTTCAAACAAATTGTAGGCAGCGCACGAAAAAAACTCCCTAAAATTTAGACAAATAAATGAAACTAAAAATACCTAATTCGTTGTTAATCAGGAAGATTAATGAAAAAAAATGATTCTACGATCCTCAAAGTCGATTCTAACAAACAGGAAGAGATATTCAAAGTAATCTAGTAGGAAGAATCTACTTTTTGTCATAAAAAAACCTATTTTCGCAGAAATTAAAAAAAATAAATTAGGATGGAATATAATCCACAAGCGATTGAGCGCAAATGGCGTGATTACTGGGTGAAAAATGAGATTTACCGTGTTTCAAATGACTCGGAAAAACCGAAATATTATGTCTTAGACATGTTTCCATATCCTTCGGGAGCTGGGTTGCACGTTGGGCATCCACTTGGTTATATTGCCTCAGATATTTACGCGCGATATAAGCGAATGAAAGGCTTTAATGTTTTGCATCCAATGGGATATGATGCTTTTGGTTTGCCAGCCGAGCAATATGCGATTGATACTGGAATCCATCCAGCAGATTCGACGGATACGAACATCAATAAATATCGTAGCCAGATGGATAACCTTGGATTTAGTTTTGACTGGAGCCGAGAATATAGAACCAGTGATCCAGATTTTTATAAATGGACGCAGTGGATTTTCCAATTATTATTTGATTCCTATTATGATACCGGAGCGGATAAGGCAAAGCCGATTTCAGAATTGATCAGCCAGTTTGAGACGGCTGGTTCAGAAGGCGTAAAAGCAGCTAATCAAAATGATAAGACTTTTACGGCGGATGAATGGAAGGCGATGAGTGCGGCAGATCAAAGTGATATCTTGACCAATTTTAGAATGGCCTTTCGAAAAGTTGCTTACGTCAATTGGTGTGAAGTTCTAGGAACCGTATTGGCGAATGATGAAGTCAAAGATGGTGTTTCTGAACGTGGTGGTCATCCAGTTGAAAAGCGTCCAATGCTACAATGGTCTTTACGGATCACGGCTTATGCGCAACGATTATTAGATGATCTACAAACCGTTGATTGGCCAGATGCGATGAAGACGATTCAGACGAATTGGATTGGTCGCTCAGAAGGAGCACAGATGTTTTTCGATCTAGAAGGACATGACGAACAATTAGAAATTTATACCACTCGACCGGATACGATCTTTGGTGCTACTTATATGGTATTGGCGCCAGAGCATCCCTTAGTAGACAAAATTACAACGGACGAACATCGAGCAGCGGTAACGGAATATTTGGAATATACCAACAGCCGATCGGAGCGAGAACGAATGACAGAAGTGAAAGAAGTGACGGGTTGCTTTTTGGGTGCTTACGCAATGAATCCTTTTACCAACAAGAAAGTTCCAATTTATATTGGCGAATATGTTTTGATGGATTATGGAACGGGAGCCATCATGGCGGTACCAAGCGATGATGATCGAGATTTTGCTTTTGCTACTAAATTTGAATTACCGATTATTGATGTAATTGATAAGTCAAAATATCCAGGTGCGGATCGTCATGATAAGTTGGGGATTATGATTAATTCTGATTTCTTAGATGGAATGGAAGTGCCGGATGCGATTAAGTTGATGTTGGAAAAAATCGAAGCACGTAAGATTGGACAACGACAAGTAAACTTCCGTTTAAGAGATGCCACTTTTAGTCGACAGCGTTATTGGGGAGAGCCAATTCCAATACTATATGATGCTGATGGTGTACCACATAAAGTAGATTTAAATGAGTTGCCAGTAGCGCTTCCGCCATTAGATAATTTTAAGCCTACGGCAGATGGACGTTCCCCACTAGCGCGAAAAACGGATTGGGTTAACCAAAACGGAATGACGCGAGAGACGGATACGATGCCAGGATATGCGGGCAGTTCGTGGTATTACCTACGTTATATGGATGCGCGAAATCATGAAGCCTTTGTCAGCAAAAAAGCTGTAGACTATTGGCAGCAAGTAGATCTTTATATCGGAGGCCCAGAACATGGAACAGGGCACTTAATGTATTCTCGATTTTGGCATAAATTCCTATATGATTTAGGATATGTCCCTACGGCAGAACCCTTTAAAAAATTGATTAACCAAGGAATGATCCAAGGAGTAATCGAGTTTTTATATTTATCAAAATCAGAAGAAGAGCAGAAGCGATTTGTTTCAGCAGATCAGGTAGAAGATGCCAGTGATTATGCTCGAATTCCTGTATTTATTGATTTTGTTTCGGACTATGGTAATACGGATTCTTATTTATCACCAGATGGCATCAAGCAATTTGTGGATTGGCGTTCGGAATATGCAGATGCGATTTTTGAAACAGCAGATGGAGAATTTAAAGTAGGAGCGATGCCGGTTACTTTTAAATTTCAGACGCACTCGGAAGTTGGAAAAATGTCTAAGCGATATTTTAATGTGGTTAATCCAGATGATGTAGTAGATAAGTATGGTGCGGATTGTTTCCGGATGTATGAGATGTTTTTAGGACCACTTGAACATTCCAAGCCTTGGGATACCAAAGGGATTGATGGCGTCAGTAAATTTCTTCGTAGAATGTGGGGCTTGTTTTTTGATAAAAATGAAAACTTCACCGTTAGCGATGATCCTGCAACGCCAGAAGAAATGAAAGTGTTACATACCGTTATTAAAAAGGTGAACGCCGATATCGATCGTTTTTCTTTTAATACATGTATCAGTGCCTTTATGGTGGCGACCAACGATTTGAAAAAAATGGGAACCAACAAGCGAACTGTTTTGGAACCATTGGTAAGGTTATTGTCTCCGTTTGCACCACACGTTTCTGAAGAACTTTGGCAGCGATTGGGTCACCAGGGTAGTGTGACGATGGTTGATTTTCCGGTTCATGATGAGCAATTTTTAAAAGAAGATTCGATTACTTACCCAATCAGTATCAACGGTAAAAAACGAATGACCGCCGACTTTCCAGCGGATATGTCGAAGGACGATTTAGAGAAAGCTGCCTTAGCGATGGAGGAAATGCAAAAGTGGATTGAAGGCAAAGAGATTCGTAAGGTGATTGTGGTACCTAAAAGGATGATTAATATTGTGGTTTGATTGATGTGTGGATTTTTTGATGCGTGGATGTGCAGATTTTATATCCTCTTTTTTAGGAAATAATTATAAAACTTATCAATAAAGAATGATCGCTTTGGCTGAGGCTGGGGCGATCATTTTTGGTTTTAGAAAGGTTTTTATAATGTGCCATCGCTCGCCTCTAACTCCAAAAGGAGAATCCGCGCTTTTAAGTCGTCGTGTTCGGGAATGTTTGGTGTTCAAAGGAATGTTTGGAGAAGCCCAATGGGCAAAAAAGAGAAAGAAAATAAAAGTATTCCTTAATAGGTGCGGGATGCAAAACCCATTTAGGGGGTTGGGGGGCGAGTTGAGCAAAAGGATTTAATTTTTATTTCCCAATCATCAACATCCATTCCCCAATCCTCTCCGATACCACCTTCCCGCTTTCCCTCGTCAAGTGAACCCCATCTGTGTATTGATAAAGCATGTTATCTGAAGACAAATCGAGGTAGTCGTGGGAAAGATCAATCGCCAATTGAATGTCTTGATGGAAGTTGGGCATCAATTGATTCTCTATGGACATCAATTTTTGGTGGACGGGCAATCTAACCAAATAGACTTGGCCATATTTTTTTAAAAAGGCTATGGTCTTTAATAAATATTGAAAACGAAGGGAGGAAAACTGGTAGTTTTTTACTTTGTCTTGATAGCTAGTAAGTGTAAAGCCTGTTCTTCTTTCCATACTTTGTGGATCAACTGGTAGCGTCACCTCTAACCAACCATTGTCATGCAAAAAGGCAGTTGGATTTTTGGTGAGCATTTTATAATAACTTTCGTCAAAAAAATTAAATAAATATTGATAGTTTATTTTTTGATTAGGATTAGAAATGCCGGCGATGTAAGATTTGTTTTCTCGGAAGTTTAGGCTGTCATTTGGATCTTTGGTAGTGGAGCATAAACTCCATGGGTCGATGGTTAAAATAAAGATTTGGTCTGAGTGATCTGTGTTGAGTTTCTTTTTGATACTTTCGAAATAAGCTTTTCCATAAGGACTTGAATACATGGCAAAGGCATAATTGTAAAATTCCTTTTTTTGAAAATCCTGTTTAAAAATGTTTGGTTGTAAACCTTGAGCTGCTTTGGAATTGCCAAGGATTAAATTTGATTGTTGGGAGGAGGTGAATTTTAAATAAAAGGCATCCGAATATCCATCCGCTTTGGAGAAGATGAATCCGATGGAGACGGCAACAGC
>CALGJS010000358.1 GCA_937927835.1 uncultured Saprospiraceae bacterium
TAGATAATTGGACAATCTGTCCTTTTATGTTTTTAGCTGTAACCCCAGAAAACCGTGTTTATACACGGTGAGCGTCCGTAGCTTCGGCTATGGGCGTTTTTTTATTTTTAGGTTTTTCTGCCAAATACGTATTCATTATTTCTAATAATGCTTTTCTTTTGAGTGGTTTTTCGATGAAGTCATTAACGATTTTATCATTCATTAGCACACGCCAAGGATGTCTCTAAACCAAAAAGACCTGAGACAGGACATCAACACATTTAACCTGAATTTCTACTAACGTTCGAAAACAGCGACTCCTCTCTTAAATTATTGGTAAGGTATTTGAAAATAACAATACTACATTCAACATCTCCAAATTGTTACAAACACGACCATCTAAACATTCATACAAGAAAAAGTACAGTCGAACTGTAAACTTACCAACATCCACACTCTTTTAGTCTTAAATCAATAAGACAACAACCTTAGCAATTTATTATTCTAATAGACTTTGTTCTAAAAAAAATCCAATATGAGAAGATCTAAAATTTTCCTACTACTAGTAATATGTCTTTTTTTTTACACTGATTCAGATGCTCAACGTATTAAAGATAAAAGAGCAAGTGTAAACAATAATCGACTACCCAACGCTCCTCTTTCTGAGGAGTTCACCACCTATTCTATCTCTATAAATCCCATTGGCGAGGCACTTAGTGCTGTTGGTTTTACGCCAAAGAGTTTAGGTGATAAATACTTAACTTTAAGAGCTTTTAAAAAATTACCAGAAGGAGGGCATTTTCATATTAATGCAAAGGTAAATCCCTTTAGAATAATATCTTCGGAAGAAAAAACCAATACTATCACTACTAAAGATAAGAATGGAAATGCAAAAAAAACGACTCAATACCACCGAACTATGTTGTATCAAGTACCTGTTACTTTTACGATAGAAGATAAAAATGGGAAAATAATTGAACAGCAAATTTATGGTAGTTCTGCAGAAGGTATATCCTATCAATTTTTAAAAAGCAGAAAAACTCCATTTAATTCAAAGGCTGAACTAGCAAAAGCTTGGAGCAATAGAAAGGCAACTTGTAACAAATTACAAAAAGAAGCGATCAGTAAGGCTTTTAGCACTTTCTCTACTTTAATAAAAAGAAAATACGATATCTCAATTAACGAAACCTTCTTCGCAATTCAGGTTCCTAGTGGGAAAAAAGTAGCTAATGCAGATGAATTTGAATCCAACGCAGAAGCAGCCATTAAACTAATGAAGGCCATCAAGCCCAACATTCCTAATGATGATACTAAAAAGAATTTTCAACCAATAATTGATTTTTGGACAGCACAGAAAGACAATTTCTCTCCGGACAATAAGAAAGAAGTAAAGATTCACCATGCTTGTCTTTATAATCTTGCAGTAGCCAATCTCTTAACCGAAAATTTTGAAGATGCAGAAATGTATGCAAGCTTAGCAGTTGACACAAAGAAAAAAAAATCAATTACAACTTCATTAAAAAAACTTATTGAAGATCGACATAAAACAATGAAAGACCAAGGGGTTACTACACTTTACTTTCCACTTGATTTATCTACAGCTACGGCACCAGAAGGAATCACTTATAAAAAATACGAACCTAAGGAGCCAGCTCCAGCAGCTCCAGCTCCAAAACCTATTGACCGAAGTATTAAACATGATGGATACTATATTACTACTAGTGGAGATTCATTGGTTGGAACTTATATTTTCCAACGTGGTATAGGAGAAGATCCAAGGTTTTATCAAGAAAAAAATCTAAAATTTGTTTATAATAAAAAAGGATCACCAGCTGAGATGAATATAACACCTATGAGATTCAAAAGAGGTTCCTTTAATGGTCGAACTTTTAGTGTAATAAAAAGAAGAGGTTCCTTGTCGATAAAAAAATTCTACTATGCCGCCGAAGTAGTTCAATCTGGTCCTAAAATGAATTTGCTTCAGATCTTTCCTATGGAAATAAAAAAAGATGGATCGTTACCTGACCCTCAAACATTAATTACTGTTTCGGGAGAAGATGGTTATATAAATGTTGGTGATTTCAAAAATCCTAAATTTATGAACTGGAAAAAAGGTTTTGCTGGTTTATTCCAAGACTGTGAAGTCTTATATGCTGAAATCAGAGTAGGAGAATATGGACGTGACATAGCTTCTATTGCCGAAGCAGTAAGTGTATACAATAAGAATAATTGCAAATAATTTTGATAATCCCCTTATTAATAAAATAAAAAAATGAAGAATTTAAATTTATATATCGTTGTTTTTCTATCCATCACTCTTTACAGTTTTACGGTTGATTTTGGCGCACCTACCGCAAAAAAATTAACTGGAAAATGGGAATCAGTTTTTAGGTTAGGAGATAATAATTGCGGAAAAGATGTGATCATCAATTTTGAACTAGACGGAAAAGCAACGATGATTGGTGGATCAAGATTTTCAGAATGTAAAAGTTCTAGCTTCGAAGTGAGTAGTTGGAAAGTAACTAAAACAGAACGCAGCATAAAAGCTCAAACTAATGCTAAAAATACCATTATCTTGAATGATGATGGGGATGAAATCAATATCCTTGTTGCTGAATTCGTTGGCGACTATATGAAAATTTATATGGAGGTGGTCTCAGGCGACACAACCGCTCCTAAAGGATTTATCATGAAAAAGGTAGAATAAATTTTTTTCTAAGAAAGTCGCAAAATTTAAAGGGCTCAAAAAATTATTTTTTGAGCCCTTTTCTAGGTAGCTGTTTAAAATTTAATTCTGCATATTCTTTAAAAATCGCTCAGCATTTTCAAGAAGCATTTCCTTGCGCTCAGGATTCATCTTATCGAACGTACGCACCAACATTCCTAGTCTAGGATTTTTAAGAAAAAAGTCGCGGTTATTATCCATAAAACGCCAAAAGAGTCCATCCCAGGTTTGTTGCCAATCGCCTTTTTTGTAATCACTCATTTTCATGATATAATTAGACCCGCTGATATAGGGCTTGGTCGCAAAAAAACCTCCATCCGCAAACTGACTCATCCCATATACATTCGGTACCATCACCCAATCATAAGCGTCTATAAAAACTTCCATGAACCATCGATATACTTCGTCTGGATGAAATTCACAAAGCAACATAAAATTACCTAAGACCATCAACCGTTCTATATGATGACAGTAGCCGTCTCTCAATACTTTTTTGATGGTGTCATCGACCGGTATAATGCCAGTGGTTCCGTCATAAAAACTAGCAGGAATCTTCCGTTCAAATCCCCAAAAATTACGCGTCCTAGATTCAGTTCCTTTGACTTCGTACATCCCACGAATAAATTCGCGCCAACCGATTATTTGTCGAACAAAACCTTCTAATGAATTGATCGGCACCTGATTTTCTTCCGCGTAAGTTACCGCACGATTCACCACTTCCATCGGGGCGATCAAACCAATATTCATCATTGGTGTCAGTACGCTGTGATGTAAGATGGATGCTTTAGCAACGATCGCATCTTCATAATCTCCAAATTGATGGAAACGAAATTCAAAAAATTGTTGGAGCCACTCTTCCGTCGCAGCGCACGTATATGGATACAATGGTTCTGTATTTAATGTTCCGATATTGTTCGGAAAATATTTCTCTACGTATAAAACTGCTTCTTTCCAGTATTTATCTTTTTTAGGAAATTGAATAGCAGGAGGTATTTTCCCCTTGGGATATTTTTTTCTATTGTCGGCATCGAAACTCCACTTTCCTCCAAGAGGTTGATCATTTCCTTCAATAAGAATATCGTGTTTTTTTCTTTGTTGTTTATAAAAGGTGGTTTGGAAAAAAGATTTTTTATCTGGTTTAAAAAAGGATTTTAGATCTTCTCTCGTGTTAATGAACAGTTCATTTTTGTGTTCTACTAATTTAATGTTGTGTGTTTTTGCAGAAGCACGCAATCTTCTTTCCAACAAATAATCAGTGGGATTAATAAAATGAATTTCTCTAATTTCTCTTTTTGCTAAATCTTTCATCAATATGCGAATATCATTTCGTGGATCGATTGATTCGATATAATTGACTTGATTCTTTTTCAAAGTTGCCATATATGCTTGCATAGAAGCACGGTGGTAGGCAATCTTTTGTTTATGAAAATTATATTGTTTAAAAAAAAGATGTTCCTCTATTAGATAGATTGGAAAACCATTTTTATGGATTTCGTGACTTCGAAAGAGTTGATGAGGGAAAAGGAGGTTTATCGTCATAATATTTTAAGTTCTGGGATGGAAACAAAAAAAATACAAGAGGGTTG
>CALGJS010000359.1 GCA_937927835.1 uncultured Saprospiraceae bacterium
CAGAGCTACGAATTCCTGTATTTAAATATTTTTCTCGACGCATTAAATCTTCCTTCTTCCGAAGTTTCCAACTCGTAGGATTTTTTGATATTGGAACCGCTTGGGAAGGATTATCTCCCTATAGCGACGACAACCCACTGAATATTACCACGGTCTCTAATAACGCCGTCACGCTCTCTATCAACTACTTCCGAGATCCGATCGTCATGGGATATGGAGCAGGTGTTCGAGCGATGTTGTTTGGTTATTTTCTTAAGTTAGATTATGGTTGGGGAATTGAATCTCGGGTGACGCAGAAGCCTAGGTTGCATTTTTCGATTGGGATGGATTTTTAGGGTTGGGGATAATGATAAACCTCAGGAATAGCATTAGACAATACAATAGTGTAGGAAAATGAACAAAATTTTAGTCGAAAAAAACGAAGAAGATGAACTTCCAATACCTCATTTATGGAGACCAAAATTTAAGGCGATAGTTAGTGCTTTCGTGCAGCATGACTACAAATTAACAGATGGAATAGAAAATGTAAACCCTGTTTCACCAAGTACCGCTAAACAAATAAAGGAATATATTGAAGACTATGGCGAGGAATTAATTGAGCTTCCTGAAGAGACTTGGAATACCTCAATTTACATCTCTCATGGAGATCATTGGAAAGTGCTGATTGATCTTTTTACTAAAGAAGAAGGACTAAGTGATTTAGTACTCAACAGCGAGGTAAGAGAAAATGATAATGGGTATGAATTTAAGATCAATCTGGTCTATGTCCCGTAAAAATAAAACCCACATCAAAAGAACCATTATTAATTCTTCATTAAAAAATTATTAATTACCGCTTCTAATTTTCCTCTTCCCCTTTCAGCTTCCGAGCATTCTCCGCCATTTGCAGCGCCTGAATAATCTCTTCCACATCCCCAGCGATTACCTTATCAAGTTTGTTAAGTGAAAGTCCGATACGGTGATCCGTTACTCGGTTTTGCGGATAATTATACGTTCTAATTTTGTCGGCGCGATCTCCAGAACCTACCAAAGATTTTCTTTCCTTAGCAACCGTATCATCGTGCGCTTGTTTTTTAGCATCGTGAATTTTCTGGTAGAGTCGTTGGATAGCGATATCTCTGTTTTTGTTCTGAGAACGACTATCGGTACTTTCCGCAACAAGACCAGTTGGGAGGTGGGTAAATCTCACACCTGATTCCGTCTTATTTACGTGCTGACCACCCGCACCACTTGCACGGAAGGTGTCAACTTTCAGGTCAGCTTTATTGATATTAATTTCTTCCATCTCAAATTTAGGCATAACCACTACGGTGGCAGCAGAAGTATGGACACGACCTTGAGATTCTGTCTTAGGAATTCGTTGTACACGGTGTGCACCAGACTCAAATTTTAGACGACCAAAAACATCTTCACCACTGATCTCTAAAACGATTTTATTATAACCACCAACCGTACCTTCGTTGACCGTTACGATCTCCGTCTTCCATTTCTGTGTATCAAAATATTTGATGTACATTTTATATAAATCACCAGCAAACAAACTCGCCTCATCACCACCTGCTCCAGAACGAATCTCAAATATTACATCTTTTTCATCTTCTGGATCTTTAGGAATTAGCAGGAATTTTATTTTTTCTTCTAATGGATTAATCAATGGTTCGAGTTCATCGATTTCCATTTTGGCCATCTCTTTCATCTCATCGTCATCCGTTTCTTTCAATAATTCTTTAGCAGTATTAACATTCCCCAATAGCTCTTTGTATTCTTGGTGCACTTGCATCAGAACTTCTAGACTTTTGTATTCTTTACTGATTTTTTTGAATTTACTCATATCCTGCATCGTGGCAGGGTCAGAAAGTTGTTCCTCTAAGTAATAGTAGCGATCCTGAATCGCCTCTAGTTTATTTAAATAATCCATAAGATGTTTAACTGAAAATTAAAAATAACGATGTGTTTATTCTGGTAAAGAAGCTACCAAAACAGGAAGGGGTGGATACGGTAAAGATATAAGAGATTGTCCAAATTTTCATGATTGTACGAAATTGAGAAAATTTTATTCTGAATGAGGCAAAAAACGTAAACGATGCCTAAGCATCGGTGAGGCTTTTTAACGAAGTTCAGTGTAAAATTTACCAATTGCAGTCAATTGATGGAAGTTTAGATAATCTCTAAACTACGTTTGCTCATATTGTTGGCAAAAGTACCAAAAATAAGCGATTCTTTCGTAGAATTTACGAATCCGATTAAAGCTTGTTAAAAGGTGTTTTTAGCCCTAAGGGTTAAATTTTAACATGCTCTGTCACCGCGGAGTTGAGGAACAACTCCTTACAGAAAATGAATATTAGCTAGATGTTGATTTTGTCTTTGATCGATTGGATCAGGGCAGGCGAAACTTTTTTGCGTTGAACACGACTTTTGATAAACTCTCTAAAGGACTTTTCTTTACTCAGGATTTGCATATAGGCGGGGTTGCCTTGAATTTCTCTTAATAAAGCTCTTTCAGCTTCCGGTGTCAGCTCGTTATCGAGATACATGTTTACTTTCCGGACTAATTCCTGATTATTCTTTTGAGTTATCATAATTAAAAAGTTTTAAAATTACTCAGAAATAAGCATGGAGCTTCGGATAGAGAACTCGAACTGGGTCCATTGACCACCGAACAGCAATCTGACCAACACACAGAGCCAGACCAGTGGGTACTGGTCTGGCAAAAAGTCTGTGAATTTTTAGTTGAACCGATCATGCTCCTGTTATTCTGAAAATTATTAACAATAAAAAGGATTTGATTACTTACGCTTGTCCTCGAAACCGAGAGATTGTGCGTAAGTGCTTAGCTCCTTTTTGAGCAAATTTCTAGCACGGAACAATCGAGATCGTACCGTACCAATTGGAATATCAATGATCTTAGAGATTTCCTCATACGTGAAACCTTCAATATCGCAAAGCAAAAGAACCGTTCGATAATCTACAGATAGATTGCTGATGGCGATGGTTACTTCGTCACCAATAATTCTTTCGTAGACATCTTCTCGCAGATCGACATAGCTATTCAAAGCTGTGTCTTCTTCTTGATGAATGTTCACCAAGTCTTCAAAGTCCACCTGAGTAGGTCGCTTGCTCTTCTTGCGATAGTTATTAATAAAGGCATTTTTCAATATCCTAAATAACCACGCCTTGGCATTTGTACCTTCCAAGTAGCTGTCAATAAAGCGAAAAGCTTTTAAATAAGTTTCTTGAACCAGATCACTAGCATCCGCTTCGTTACGGGTCAAACCGTAAGCAAAACTGAACAGTGCATCCGCTTGAGGATAAAACTCCTGGTCAAAAATCCTAGCTTGCTTTTCCTTCTCCAAATTGATGTTGGTTGTGGTTAACATGATAAAGATAATATAAGGTTAGTAAATACCAAAACAGTAAATATTTCGGCCTTTCAGACATTAGATAAGTTCTAATGTCTGAACTAAATAACCTAGAAAGAAAAAAATTAGTTCCCGCTACTAAAAAAAAGTTGAAAAAAAAATGAGAATTCTATGAAGAAATGAAAACAAAAGTAGGCGTAACTTACTGATTATCAGTTGTTACTGATAATTTTATTTTTTTTTAAAAGTGTAAAATTTTTCAAAAATTCCTAAAGTGAAAAGATAAATAAGGAGGGAATACGTTAGAGGGAAGCAAACAGGCCAACTAACTAGCCAACCAGCAAATAATCGCTAAAGCGGAGTAATCGTAATTCCAGGCAAATTTTCTTCCGCCCAGTAGAGAGAAGCAAGGTTTTTGTCACCGGTGCAGGTATCGCATTTGAAGAATAAATAATACAACTGCATGTTTTCACCCATCCGGTCAACAAGCTTCTTTAAACGGAGATTACTTTGAGTAGATTGGCTGTAAATTTGAAATAATCTCCAGCAATAATAAGCTTCGTCGTGCAGCTCAATTAAATCTAGGACTACTTGATCATCATAGTATTTTTCTAGGTATTTTCTGGCTAAAATAGAATGATGTCGCTTCCAGTCTCGGGGACTTCCTTTGTGTTCTTCATACTTGAAAGTATCATGAACAAAGGTGATGATGCGCAGTCTAGTTCGATCTTCGTCAGAAAGAGTTAGCTTCTCCACGTTATCAAGTACTTCACGAATATGGTAGACAATTTTGCCTTCGGGATGACCAAAGCGAGGGGTACCCCACATCAGTCCCTTGAGAAAGGGAGGATCTTCTAAGAAAAATTTTTCGAGTGGCGTCTCAGGTTGTAAATACTCCCTCAGTCCGCTTGCTCCATGAATCAATTTATCCATTTCACCAGAGTGATAAAAAATATTATTCTTTTGACTTAATGTCTAAGGCATATAGACTTCCTATACCCTAAATCTACTACAAAGATACAGCAATTAGCTGGATGATTTTAAAATAATCTTACAAGAGTTATAGATCAAATCATCAGCTAGGTGTCTTAGTTAGCCTTTAGGTTGTTAATATCCTGTTAAAAATTATGTTTATCATAACAAAAATAAATTGTCGAAAGTTATCTTTTTGTACGAAACGATAGAGCCAATGTTCTCTAGCCCGTCCGTATTTTTGTTTTAATCCTAATTTACTAACAGGAAATCGTCTCAAGTGTATACTTGGACTGATTTTGTCGAAAAATAATCGCGAGTATGAAAAATTTTCTTTCTTTCATTTTCGCTGGTATTATCGGTGGATTGATTGCATTTGGTGGAATCAAGTACACGAGCCAGTCGAATTCTGAATCAGCACCACAGAACCTATCTAAACAGGTAAGCTTACTCAATCAAAGTCCAACACTTAGCAGCTTTCCTGGGAATTTTACAGACGCGGCGAAAAAAGCAATGCCAGTGGTGGTTCACATAAAAGCTACGGCCGGCCCAAAATCTGTTGATGATCTTAATGGGCAAAGCAATCCATTTGGAGGTTTTTTTGGAGAAGACCTTTTTCGAGGAAGCCCTCAGCCGCAATCCGGAGCTGGTTCAGGTGTTTTTATTTCTTCAGATGGATATATTGTTACAAATAATCACGTAGTTAGTTTTGCGGAAGAGCTAGAAGTAACAACCTACGATAATCGTACTTATAAAGCAAAAGTAATCGGAACGGATCCAGGAACGGATATGGCGGTCATTAAAATTGATGCGACCAATATGCCGACGCTAAATTATGGGGACTCAGATAAAGCGCAGGTGGGTGAATGGGTATTGGCAGTAGGTAATCCTTTTGATCTAACATCTACCGTGACTGCAGGAATTATTTCTGCCAAAGGAAGAAGCATTAATATCCTTAGAGGCAAAGGAGGAATAGAGTCATTTATTCAAACAGATGCAGCCGTAAATCCAGGAAATAGCGGTGGTGCATTGATAGATGCTTCAGGACGGTTACTAGGAATTAACACAGCGATTGCAACTCAGACAGGCTCGTATGCTGGATACTCTTTTGCAATTCCGGTAAATATGATGAGAAAGATTGTGGATGATATTATTCAGTATGGTAGTTTCCAGCGTGCTTATCTTGGCATTAGCATTAATCAAATGGATGCAGAGCTTTCTAATGAACTGGGAGTTGATATTTCACAAGGCGTATTTGTTGAAGGACTAGCAGATGGAGGAGCTGCTTCTTATGCTGGTATTTTACCACGAGATATTATCACAGCAGTTGATAATCGTCCAATAAAAACAGTTCCTGAATTACAAGAAGTGGTGGGTAGTGCAAAGGTTGGAGATGTCTTGAATGTTACCGTTAATAGAAAAGGAAAAATTAAAGAAATCCCTGTCAAACTAAAGGCAGAGCAAAGATGACACTAATATGGCTATTCAATTAATTAGCTGATGGTCAGCTAGTTAAGATAGAAAAAGCCATAAGTAAATAGGCATTTTAAAGTTTTGTTAGGATTTCATTAACACTTGAATCACAACAAAATATGAAGCTGCTTAGTTACTATTATAGTAATAAAAAAACTTGTTTAAAGTTGGTTTTTCGTTTTGTTTTGATGCGTCTGTTCAGCGAAAGTTTGAACAGACGTTTTTTTATGCCCAATCTTTTTCTATCTTTAGAGGGAAAATTTGTTTTGCGCTAAAGAAGCGATTTAAGTTGATTCTTTTCAATTT
>CALGJS010000360.1 GCA_937927835.1 uncultured Saprospiraceae bacterium
TCCTCCAGAATAGGTAATACTGGATTAGAACCGATTGCTCCGTTGGCAACCTGTAAATGCTTTAGTAAGTCGGAAGAGGATACACTAAACTTCATTTTCGCTGTATGATTTATTTGTGAATGACAAAAATACAGCTAATTCCTTACTTTTTATGCCTTAAATACCAACAGGTTGTGGATAAAATGACGCTATTAGGGAAGATAGAGTTGAGTAATTTACGGCTTGCTACTATTTTAACGTTCCTTATCGTAAATTTGCCCTTTAAAATTACCTTTTATCAATAACAATATGCTTAACCGAAAAACACCACCGCCAGTAAAGGCGGCTGATAATTTGCTATTACCAAAAGCAGCGGTTTCCTATTTAAGAAACAATATTCCCGTTCATACCATTAGCATGGGAACGCAGGATATTGTCAAAATTGAAGTCGTCTTTTTTTCAGGTCGACCTTTTGAAGATAAAAAAATGGTAGCTCGTTCTTCTTCTAGATTACTTAAAGAAGGGACTAGACTTAAATCCGCCTCTAAAATTGCAGAGCAAATTGATTTTTACGGCGGTACCATCAATATTCCAGTTAATTTAGACACCACAAATATCACCTTCTACAGTCTTAGTAAACACTTAGACGAACTACTTCCACTCTTGGGAGAGATAATTTGTGAACCTAGTTTTCCACAAGAAGAAATAGATGCCTTCATTGCCAATAGCCAGCAACGTCTGAAAATTGATTTATCTAAAAACGATATTATCGCTTACCGGACTGTTACTGAAAATATTTTTGGTAAAGAACATCCTTATGGATATAATAGTGCTCCGGAACTCTATAATCAACTTAGTCGAAAGGATCTAGTTGAGCATCATCAGCGAAGCATGGTTTCTGGTAATACAATGATTTTTTTAAGTGGTAAAATTGATGATCAAGTACTTAAAAAAGTAGATCGTTATTTGGGTGATATTCCTCAAGGACCGAAGAGAGAGCGGGTGTTTTTTCCCGATCCTCCAATGGCCGTTAGAAAGGAGCATCTTCATCATTCTGATACCATTCAAACCGCAGTTCGTATCGGGCGAAGATTATTCAACCGTGCTCACCCAGATTTTCATGGGATGTATATACTCAATACTATTTTTGGAGGTTATTTTGGTTCAAGATTAATGGTAAATATTCGAGAGAAAAAAGGATATACTTATAATATCTTCTCCTCGATGGATACAATGATGTTTGACGGATATTTTTACGTTGGAACGGAAGTTAGCAATGACTTGACTCAAAAAACAGTCAAAGAGATTTATCATGAAATGGAAGTCTTACAAAACGATCTAGTTGGTGAAAAAGAATTATTGATGGTACGAAACTATCTCCTAGGCAGCTTACTGACGATGTTGGATGGTCCTCTCAATATTATTAATGTGGTAAAAGAAACTGTTTCAGAAGGGGTTCCAGACAATCATTTTGAAAACTTAGTAAAAACTATTCAACAAATTTCACCAGAAAACCTGAGAGAATTAGCACAAAAATATTTTCAAAAAGAAGATTTTTGGGAGTTAACGGTAGGAATGTAACCTTTAATTCGTGCTATCTTAGCTTTTTTATTATAAGCTGCCAATAATTTATTAACTTAGACAAAATTTGTTTTCTTTTGCAAATGGCAAAATGAGTTCACATTTTCATAGTATATATTATTTTAATATGTATTTGGTAGCAAAACTACCCTCTTAGAACAAACAGACTATCAACACTAATGCTCACAAATAGGGAAGACTTTTAATGAAACTATTCAGCTTTTTTACACAGGAAATTGCTATTGATCTGGGAACAGCCAATACGCTTATAATTCAGGATGGGAAAATAGTGATCGACGAACCCTCCATCGTGGCTATTAATCGTCGTACCGGTGAGACCATCGCCGTAGGTATGAAGGCGATGCAAATGCACGAAAAAACCCACGAAAATATTAAGACAATACGACCGCTTAAAGACGGAGTAATTGCTGATTTTCAGGCTGCAGAGAGTATGATAGAGGGGATGATTAACATGATGGGAAATAAACGAAAATTTTTCACCCACATGAAAATGGTTATTTGTATTCCTTCTGGAATTACAGAAGTAGAAAAAAGAGCTGTATTTGATTCTGCCGATCACGTAGATTCCAAAGAAACGTATCTTATTCACGAACCGATGGCTGCCGCTCTAGGGATTGGCTTGGACGTGGAAGAGCCTATCGGAAATATGATTATTGATATAGGAGGAGGAACAACAGAGATTGCGGTAATCGCCCTCTCAGGAATCGTTTGTGATCAATCTATACGTACTGCTGGAGATGAGTTTACGGCAGATATCATGAATTATATGAAGCGGCAACACAATATCCTGATTGGAGAACGTACCGCAGAACAAATAAAAATTCACGTCGGATCTGCTTTACCTGAACTGGAAAATCCACCGGAAGACTATGCAGTCAACGGAAGGGATTTGATGACCGGTATTCCTAAACAAATTACCATTACTTACCAAGAAGTTGCACACGCTTTAGATAAATCTGTTTCAAAGGTCGAAGATGCAATTCTAAAGGCACTTGAAACAACTCCACCTGAGTTGGCTTCTGATATTTATAAAACAGGTCTTTACTTAACTGGTGGTGGTGCTTTATTACGTGGATTGGATAAAAGAATATCTGCTAAAACAAAATTACCAGTAGTAATTGCCGAAGATCCGTTACGAGCGGTAGTAAGAGGTACTGGAATTGCGTTAAAGAATACCGATAAATTTTCATTTTTGATTGATCGAAAAAGCGTTTAGTCAAAAAGAATATTTTCAAATCAACTATCAAACCTAAAAATGTCTTGTTGTGCGGAGTCTGGTTCAGTTTCTGGTTCAGTATGGTGGAGTTGGTCTCTTCTTCGTTTTAGAGGCAGTCTGCCTTTATCTGGTGGTCAACTATAATCAGCAGCAAAAAGAAATTTGGCTCAACTCATCCAATATTATTTCTGGTACCATTCTCAATTTTAGGAGTGATATTTCTCAATATTATAACCTTTCAGATTTTGCCGATAGTCTCGCAGCAGATAATGCTCGACTAAAAGCTCGTCTCAATAATGCTCAGTTTGTTCAGACTATTTTGATGGACTCTACCAAAGATGTTGAGAAGCAACAACAGTTTACCTATATCTCGGCTCGTATCGTTAATAGGACGATTCATTTACACAATAATACCTTTACCATTGATCGGGGGCGAAAGCATGGTATTGAGCCACATATGGGAGTGATTGATTCCAATCCAGGTGGTGGTATTGTTGGTATTGTGACCAATGTATCTAATAATTATAGCGTAGTAATGGCATTACTACATCAAGAAATAAAAATTCCAGCGGCTATTCGCCGTAATCAATATCATGGTTTTCTATCTTGGCAACCTAGTAATCCAACAAGAATTAATCTTATTGATGTTCCCAAACATGGAGAAATTCGTCGGAGAGATACCGTTGAAACTAGCACGTATTCAGCGCTTTTTCCAGCGGGAATTCCAGTAGGAATTGTAGATACTTTCTGGCAAGATCCAGGGAGTAATTTTCATACCATCTCCGCCAAACTAATCAATGACCTCGGTAACGTACAATATGTTTATGTGGTTAATAATTTGATGAAAGGCGAAATTGTAAAATTAGAAGAGGAGGCCAGCGGTGAATAGTTCAGTTATCAAACATGGAATTCGCTTTGTACTTTTAGTACTAGCTCAAATACTCATCTTCAAGAGTATCGATTTAGATACCAATGGCTTTAGCTATTTTACAATCTTCATCTATCCGGTATTTATCTTATTATTGCCTATTCGAACACCAACGGTATTCGTTGTTTTATTAGGATTTCTACTGGGGTTGACCGTGGATGTCTTTTACGATTCGCTAGGAGTGCATGCAGGTGCTAGTGTTTTTTCAGCATTTATTCGTTCGACGATTCTTCATTTATTAGAACCAAGAGGAGGATATGAGGTAAATGCAAGTCCGACGAAATCAAATTATGGAATAAACTTCTTTTTTAAGTATGCGGCAATTTTTATGTTTTTCCATATAGTCGTATATTTTTCATTAGAAATATTTACGCCAGTTTATTTTAATGAAATTTTTATTAGAACTGGATTTAGCTTTATTCTTTCTATTTTATTCATTATTATTTATCAATACTTATTTAATCCAAAAGAATAGATGGCAACAAAGGATATGTACAAAGGTCGGGGAAGAATCATTCAAGGTGTTTTCATTTTGGCTGCTGTCCTTTTGATTTTAAGTGCATTGAATATTCAAGTGATTGATCCTGAATATCGGGAGCGAGCACAAGCCACCACTGTCAATAAGTATACACTCTATCCTTCTCGTGGTCTTATCTATGATCGTAATGGAAAATTACTTGTAATCAATAATGCAATCTATGATCTTAAAGTTACCTATAAGCAACTTGATCCAGAGATGGATACCTTACACCTTTGTCGAATCTTAGATATTGATCGAAAAACATTCGAAAAAAATATTAACCCAAACTTCCGCAGTGCTCGTTATTCGAAATCGGTTCCGTTTGTTTTTATGTCAAAAATTTCTGCTAAAACTTGTGCGTCCCTTCAGGAAGTCCTGTATAAGTTTCCTGGATTTTCTCTACAATTGAGAAATGTTCGAGGATATCCGCATCGAAATGCTGCGCACGTACTTGGATACCTTAGTGAGGTAAATTCTAAACAAATAGAAGCCTCTGATGGAAAATACCAAGGAGGAGATTATATTGGTTCTACCGGATTAGAATCATACTATGAAGAAGAACTAAGAGGAAGAAAAGGAACAAAATTTATTCTTAAAGATAACTTGGGACGGAGTGTAGGGCCATTTAAAGGAGGAGCCCAAGATTCAGCGGCGGTTTCTGGATTAGATTTGATTAGCTCTCTTGATATCGATCTACAAGCGTATGGGGAATCATTACTTAAAAATAAAACTGGAAGTATCGTTGCTATCGAACCAAAGACCGGAGAGGTCTTATCGATGATAAGCGCTCCAACTTATGATCCCAACCTGCTAACGATTAATCGTGATCGAGGAAAAGCATTCAACTATCTAATGCAAGACTCCCTAAAGCCATTTTTAGATCGTTCCATCATGGCTGAATATCCACCAGGTTCTATTTTTAAAACATTGGTTGCTCTGGCAGGAATGGAAGAAGGCACGATGAGAGGAAATACTGGACATTCTTGTAGTGGAGGCTATAATTATAATGGTACCATACGAGGTTGTCATCGTCATGCGGCTCCTTACAGCGTAGGCATTGCATTGGAGCATTCTTGTAATACTTATTTCTTTCAGGAGTTTAGAAAAATTATAGACCAAAATGGATTTTATAATCCAGAGCCAGGAATGGATGCCTTTGTAGATTATTGTTATCAATTTGGATTAGGTGAACCCTTAGGAATTGATTTGCCCAATGAATCTGATGGCAATGTACCTACCACAGAATATTACGATCGACTTTATCCTAAAGATAAAGGAGGATGGAAATCTCCCACTATTATGTCCGTGGGAATCGGTCAAGGAGAAATCCAAATGACTACCTTACAAATGGCTAACTTGGCAGCGATCATTGCCAACGAAGGATATTACTACGTTCCTCATTTAGTTCGTGGTTTTCGACCTGCATCAACGCGGATTGCACCCCGTTTTCAAAAGAAAAAAACAATACCTGTTGATAAATCTTTTTATCCAGCAATTGTAGATGGCATGCGTCGAGTAATGCGTACTGGTACTGCGGCTATGGTGGATATTCCGAGTATTGAAATTTGTGGAAAAACAGGTACTTCTCAAAATCCTCACGGAAAAGATCACTCCGTATTTTTTGCTTTTGCCCCACGGGATAATCCAAAGATTGCCATCGCTGTTTACGTTGAACATGGAATCTGGGGAGCTAGCTATGCAGCTCCTATTGCGAGTTTGATGATCGAAAAATACCTTAATGGAACGGTTGCAGAAAATAGAATTCCATTAGAAAATAAAATGAAGGATGCCAATCTAATTTCGGACAATCCTTAGACATGATATTTACAAAAGATCATTATCATTGGTTACTTATCCTTCTTATCGGTTTTCCCGTCGGACTTTTCGCACAGGGTCAACAAAAAATAAAATTACTTTTTGTTGGAGACATCATGATGCATCAACCTCAACTCGATGCAGCTAGAGTGGCGGATACGGATGATTATGATTTTACGGCTACTTTTGAAATGGTAAAACCTTTTATTAAAGCGGCTGATTTAGCTTTTGGAAATTTAGAATTAACGTTGCCAGGGTATCCACCTTATAAAGGATGGCCAAACTTCCGGAGTCCGGATGTTTTGGCGAGGGCACTTTATGAGACGGGATTTGATGTGTTGACCACAGCGAATAATCATTCAAATGACGGGCGCTTAAAAGGCGTAAGGCATACTATTGATGTATTAAAAAATGTTGGATTTTATCAAACGGGTACTTTTAAAGATACCACTAGTCGAGCAGCAAATTATCCATTATTAATTTATAAAAAAGGATTTCGACTGGCCGTTTTAAATTATACTTATGGAACAGATAATAAACCAAATTATCCGCCGACATTTGTAAATAAAATTGACGAAAAACTTATCAAAGAAGATATTATAAACGCAAAAAAACTAAAACCTGATGCGATTATTGCCATCATGCATTGGGGACGAGAGTATAAAATAATTCACGACCAAACACAAAAAAGACTAGCGGATAAAATGTTAGCTTGGGGAGTAAATATTATCATTGGTAGTCATCCGCATGTGGTCCAACCAATTCTAAAAAAAGATGCTGGAACGGGTCAAAAAGTCATTGCTTACTCTCTTGGAAATTTTGTTTCAAATCAAAAACAACCCAATACGGATGGAGGAATTTTTTTAGAAATTGAATTAACAAAAACGCAGAAGGAAGAAACCATTATTTCAGATTTGAGTTATACATCTGTGTATCGTTATAGAGCAGAAGAAGGAGGAAAAAAGAATTTTTATATCATTCCTGTTGCGTATTATTTACAAAATTCTTTTTTATTACCTAAACTAAATTTTAAAAATCGATCAAAGATGGTTTCCTTTGCGGAAAGAATGCGAAAGCATTTAAGTGAAACGAGTAATTGTCGGGAACGTAAATCTTATCAGAAATCCACAAAAGGGATAACCAGTTTATTTAATTAAAAATAGAAATGATTATATCTACAATTGTTGCGGTAGCCAAAAATAATGTCATTGGAAAAGACAATGATATTCCATGGTATTTACCAGCAGATTTAAAATATTTTAAAAAAATAACCACCGGACATCATATTGTGATGGGGCGTAAATGCTACGAATCAATTGGTCGCCCCTTACCTAAGCGAACGAACGTTGTTGTGACACGTAATCCATTTTTTATCGCTACGGGATGTTTGATTACACACAATGTTGCGGAAGCCGTACAGTTAGCAGAAGCAAATGGAGAAGAAGAAGTCTTTATCATCGGTGGTGGACAGATTTATGAGATTGCTTTGCCACATGTAGATCGTATTTATCTAACGGAAGTGAATCTTGAAGTTGATGGAGATATTTTCTTTCCAGAAATAGATCTCCAAAACTGGAAATTGATCAAAGAAACCAACCACAAAGCGGACGAAAAAAACGAGTACGATTATACTTTTAAAGTCTTACAAAGAAAAAAAACTTAGAAAATTTTATGGAATTTAGATGAGTCGAGCATCTAAGTAAGGACAGATGGAAGTTTTAGCACCGTATTGATCGGTTAGCTTCCCTAATTTTCTGACCTTATTCATTTTTAGAACCATGTTACGAAATTCCTCCTCTCCTCGACCCAATAGATTTGATCCCAATGATGTTGCTCCTTTCTTAGAATTTAGTTCTCTACTACGAGAAGATCCTTATGCTACGTTAAAAGAAGACTTTATCCAATATCTTTGGCGGGTCAAAAAAATATATCTAAATGATCTTAAAACGACGCAGGGAGAAACCATAGAAATTCTCGACACAGGTCGACACAACACAAATGCTGGTCCTGATTTTTTGGATGCAAAAATAAAAATCGATGGAATTTTATTGGTTGGAAATGTGGAAATGCACCTGCGTTCTTCAGAGTGGATCAAGCACAAACACCAACATGACCTAGCCTATCAAAATGTTATTTTACATGTAGTTTTGGTAGAAGACGAAATTATTTATCATGGAAATAAAAGTCGTATTCCATGTCTAGAACTCCGCTCTCGAATCCCGCCTCGATTATCAAAAACTTATCTGAAAATCATCAACAACGAAACTTGGATTCCTTGCCAACACCTTTTTCATAAAGTATCAAAAATACAATTAGACCTTTGGCTAGATCGATTGTTGGTCGAAAGACTACAACGAAAGACGGCTTATATTGGGGAGCGATTGGATGCCACTCAGAACGATTGGGAAACCTGTTTTTTTCAGTTGCTCTGTCGTAGTTTTGGAACGAGAGTAAATGCAGAACCTTTTGAATGGTTGGCTCGAGTTATTCCGTTGAGTATATTAGCGAAGCATCAAGATCGTCTGCTTCATATTGAAGCATTATTGTTTGGACAAGCAGGAATGTTGGAAAGAGAATTTGTCGATGCATATCCAAGAAAACTAAAAAAAGAGTATCAGTTTTTTAGAAAAAAGTATGGTTTGGAACCGATTCATCTTGCTTCCTGGAAAATGCTGCGATTGCGTCCTGCTAATTTCCCTACGATTCGAATTGCGCAGTTGGCTGTCTTGATCTTTAAATCTAGACACCTTTTTTCAAAATCTTTGGCTGCCACCAATGTTAAAGAAATAGAAAATATGTTCAACCTAAATGTTTCCGCTTATTGGCAAACGCATTATGTTTTTGACAAAAAAACGGTCAAACGAAAAAAGACGATGGGGAAGTCTACGATTCATCTATTGATCATTAATACGATTGCGCCATTTCTATTTATTTATGGAAAGAAAAAAGGAGAACAACGATATCAAGATCGAGCTTTAAAATTATTAACTGAAATACCTGCTGAGAAAAATAAGATCATTATCCGTTGGAAAGAATTAGGACTAAAGCCTACTTCTGCTTACGAAACACAAGCCTTACTAGAATTAAAAAATAATTTCTGTGACCATAAAGCTTGCCTCTCTTGCACAGTAGGACATCAGGTGTTAAAAACCTAATGTCCTACAAAGAAGAGCAGGTGGTTGTGATTCACTGCTCAAAGTATTTTCTTATTTTGAAATAAGTAATTTTTCGTAAACTTTTCCGGTTGCAGTTTCTACTACTACCATATAAAGACCATTTTGCAAATGGTCGATGTCGATTGCGATTTCTGTTTGTCCAGCAGAAAGGGTTGTTTTTTGACTATTTACACGTCGGCCGATATTGTCAAATAGTGAAATAGTAGAGGGTAGTTCTTTAGCTGCAGTTACTGTTAACCAAACCTCACCTGATTTAGTAGGGTTTGGATATAGATTTTGAATAGCAAATTCGTCTTGAGTAGAAAATCTAATTACAGAAATATTAGAGTAGGTAAATTCCCCATCGAGATCAACCATCTTTAAGCGATAATAATAAAGAGGATGGTATACTGTGATATTATCTTCGAAACGATAATCGGTTGGATTATTTGAATCACCTTGTGCTAAGACAGTTCCAATTTTTTCAAATGACCGACCATCTTTACTACGCTCTATTTCAAATGATTTACAGTTTTCTTCTATCTCTGTTGACCAATTTAATTCCGTTAATTTATTGTCTATATTTTTTGCATTGAAAGAGGTTAAGGTAACGGGTAAAGAACCACTAGTAGAATATTCTGTAACAAACAAAGTCTGATTTGTTGCAACGTTTTCTAATCGATCTACCCATCCACTGGTCCATCGAATAACCACAGAATCAGCGGTGGAGTAATCAGCCATTCCAAAATGATAAGTAGAACTGTTTTGTCCCATAAAGGCTTCTCCTGCTTGAGTATATCGACTATATTGATTGCCATCTTTATATACTTCAATCCAACTATTTATTCCATCTAGATTACTGTCAACACCTTGTAATCTGATTTTTAAATAATTGTTAGCAGGACTATTATTTTCTAATAATAAAAAATTCTCTGGAGAAGCTTGAGAAACAACAATATCCATTTTTCCATCTGCATTGAAATCACCTACTACATTAGAAAAACTAGTGAACGAATCCCCTGAGTAAGGACCGTCGTAAAGGGTAAAAGGACAACCTTCATCATTAATAAAAAGTGCGTTGTTTGAGAAGCCAGCGCCCATACTACTTACATACAAATCTAAATAAGTATCGTTATTAAAATCACAAAAATTAGCCCCCCAAGAGATACGATAATAATCAACACGGCAAGCGAATGCTTCATTAGTATAAGAACCTCCATCATTTCTCAGCAAGACATTGCCTGGATCGAAAACATTATTGGTAATGTAAAGGTCTAAATCTCCATCATTATCGTAATCCCCAGCACCTGAATTCATAGCATCAACGACTACACCTGCACCACTGGAAATACTAATATCCTGAAAGGTACTTCCATCACCAGTATTCTCCATTAAAATATTATTGAAAGCCATGTCAACAGCGACATATATGTCAGGCCATAAATCATGATTGTGATCAAAAAAGATAGATTGAAACGAAAAGTTGACTGGAACAGAAATCCCCGAAGATGTCGTTACGTTTGTAAAAGTCCCATCACCATCATTTTGGTATAGTTGGTCTATGTGATTAACATTGTTATAGGTATAGTTGCAAACATAAAGATCGATTAAGCCATCCCGATTATAGTCACCCCAAGAGGCACCGTAGCTAGGATCTTGTTGTTGGATAATTCCAGCATCTGCCGTAACATCGATCATGTTTAGATTTCCCTCATTTCGAAAAAGTAAATTTTCATCATTAAAACAGGTAATAAATAAATCTTTATCTCCATCATTATCGTAATCCGCCCAGAGAACTTGCTTACTTTGGCAAAGGCAATTGACGGGGGGCGTTATTTGAGTGAATCCATCTCCGTTGTTGATGAAAAAATAAATTGGATCACCAAGCTGACTAGCGAGCGTCAGGTCATCTAGACCGTCTCCATTAAAATCAACCAGGCTTATTCCGCCGCCCCAGTCTCCACCTCCATAGCTCATGGTAACACCATTGTTGGCCGCTACATTACTAAATGGTTGAGAAACTAAATAATGACATATAAATACCAACAAGAAAAGAGTAGTAAAGCTTTTTTTCATGAGAAATACCTTTTAACATATAAAGTAAAAAATAAAATTGGAATGCTTTTTTTCTAGGAGGAGTATGTTAAGAATGCTTTTGAATCGGTATTTAGATTTTAAATGTAGGGAAATATTTTTAAAATCTTTAATTTTTATAGATACATTTTATTTGAATGATATTTTTAATAATGGTTTGGTAATTTTTAATTAGGAGATGAGTGCATTAAAAGTTTGGCTAGTTAGCCTATTTGCTGGCTGGCTAGTTGGCTTTCTTCATTCGTAAAATACGTTAAAGGGAAGCTAACTAGCCAAGCGGCTAACCGGCAAAAATGCTCATCAGTTGATGAAAAATATTGATTTCTCAAAACTTACCGAACTATTATTTAAGAGAATTAAAAAATAAGACCTATCATATTCCAAGCAAATGATAGGTCTTTAGCTTACGAGGTAATAACCCGTTTTAAGACCATGAAATACCAGTAAATTCCCTATTTTTGTCAAAAAAACGAATGTCACAGCAATTGGACAGTAGAAAAAATATTCTCTTCGTGATTTGTGGGCCTAGCGGTTCGGGAAAAGGAACATTTATGGATTATGCGGTAAAACATTTTGGTGATCAGATCATCCATATTCCTACCTACACGACTCGAGCACCTCGCCCAAAAGAGGTGCCAGGTAAAGATTATAATTATATAGACCAATCTACCTTTGACGAGTTGATTGATAATGGTGGTATTTTCGAATACACGCGTACTTATGGAGATTATATGTATGGATCGCCTCGTAGCTTAATCCAAGATGAACATCAAAAACATTTGGTAGTAGAACTGGATTACAAAGGAATGTTTAGGGTCAAGTCAGTCAGTGATCACCGAGTGATTTCTGTTTTTATAATGCCCCCAGATATTCAAACATTACTTGATCGAATTAATAAACGTTATAAAGAAAAGAACTTAGATGCTCGGATCGCAACGATCAAAGAGCAGATTCAGTTTGCTTGGGCTTACGATTATGTAATTATTAATGACGATTGGGATCAATACAAAAAAGATATTGATACTATTATTCGAGCAGAAATTTTACGGACCAATGGAATAAGAAAATTATTGACTGATAAGCATAGTACAGATCCAACCTTGAAAAAACCTTCTTGATTTGACTTGAAAAATAACGCCATTGCTTATTTGAATAAAGCGAATGCAATTCTACTGGAAGCTGAGGTTCACGAAGTAGCTGAAAAACAAAGTAAGGAAAATCCTGGCTTATCATCACTAACCATTCGCGAGGCTCAAAAGTATCTTTGATATTCTCAAAAAATACTTAACAAACTCTGAACTTCAACTTTTAAATCAAAACATTCTATGGAAATTATCCGGGAGTATTTTCCCAATCTTACAGAAAAACAAGAAAAACAGTTCACTTTATTAGGCGATTTATATGTTGATTGGAACAGCAAAATAAACGTTATCTCTCGTAAAGATATCGATAACCTCTACGAAAGACATATCTTACATTCTTTAGCTATTGCAAAATTTATTAAATTTAGGACAGGTTCTAAAATTGTAGATTTAGGAACTGGAGGTGGTTTTCCAGGTATCCCACTGGCTATCTTGTTTCCTAATGTTAACTTTACACTCATAGACGGAATTAGAAAAAAAATTACCGTAGTTAACGCCGTAGCGGAAGCGATCGGATTAGAAAATGTAGTGGGACTACAGGCCCGTGCGGAAGAACTAAAGAAAATGAAATTTGATTTTGTGGTGACGAGAGCCGTAGCCACCCTTGATAAATTAAGACCTTGGATGCAAAGGTTAGTGCATCAGAAAGATGTTCATCCTATACCAAATGGACTTATCGCCCTCAAAGGAGGACGAATCAATGCCGAAATTGCCGCCCTTGGGAAAGGAACGTATGTTGAAACTTATCCACTTAGCGACTACTTTAAAGAAGCCTTTTTTGAAGAAAAATATCTTGTATATGTTCAAGTTTAACCAAATTATTATGAAGAAACAACACCTATTTTCTATGCTGCTGCTACTGGTAGGAATCCAGTTATTGGGTCAGCAAACCTTCCCTCGCAACGGGGTGTATGACGAGCGTGACGGAGCTTACGCTTTTACCAATGCAACCATTCACACGAATTTTGATCGAGAAATTGAAAATGGAACATTGATTATCCGTAAAGGAAAGGTAGAAGCCGTCGGAGCTGGACTAGCCGTCCCTAAAGGTATGGTTACTATCGATCTAAAAGGAAAGCATATCTATCCTTCTTTTGTCGATATCTACAGTGATTATGGTATTCCGGAGGCAGATAAAAAAAGTGGTGGATCTGGATGGTCTAGAAATCAACAGATGATTTCTAATAAGTCTGGTGCTTATATGTGGAATCAAGCGTTGCAACCAGAATTTCGATCTCACGAACATTTTACTGTAGATGAAAAATCGGCTAAAGGTTATCGAGAAATTGGATTCGGTACCGTGTCTGCTCACAGAATGGATGGAATGTCTCGTGGTACGGCTACCGTGGTAACGCTAGGAGAAGATCGTCCTCATAAACTAATTCTTCAAGAGCAATCGGCTCATCATCTTTCTTTCAAAAAAGGAACTTCTACGCAAAGCTATCCTGGATCACTAATGGGTGGTATCGCACTTTTTCGACAAACGTATCTAGACGGTAATTGGTATAAAGGACAAAAAGACGAAACCAATCTTTCATTGGCTGCTTGGAATGGTGTGCAGTCTTTGCCTCAAATTTTTGAGACGAGAGAAATCTTAGAAAGTTTACGAGCTATTAAATTAGGAAAAGAACACAATCATAATTATATCATTTTTGGAAAAGGAGATGAATACCAACGATTGTCAGAAGTCAAGGCATCTGGAAACAGTTTTATCCTCAATCTAAACTTCCCAGAAGCATTCGATGTAGAAGCACCTTATGATGCACTTCGAGTAGAACTTAGCGATATGAAACACTGGGAACTAGCACCGACCAATCCAGGAGTACTGGCAAAAAATGGGGTAAATGTTATTTTGACAAGTCATGGACTAAAAGATAAAAAAGCATTTCTAAAAAATATTCGGAAAGCAATCGAATCTGGATTTACTGCTGAGCAAGCGTTAAAAGCACTTACACAAGCTCCAGCAAAAGCACTTAATATTTATGATCAAGTAGGAAGTTTAGAAAAAGGTAAACTAGCTAACTTCTTTATTGCATCTGATGAAATTTTTGCAGAAAAATCAAAAATTCATCATCACTGGATCCAAGGAAAACCTTTTATTTTTTCTAATCCTAATGCTCCTAAGGTTGCTGGAAAATATGATTTAAAAGTAGGCAACAAAACCTACCAATTAGAAGCGGAAGATGATGCGTCAATGAAATTGGTGATCAATGACTCAACGAATGTAAAAGTGAAATCCAGTATTCAAAACGAAGTGATCAGCTTATCTTTTCAACCTGATGTGGAATTGGCAGAGCGAGTAAGTTTAACAGGAGTATTCTCTAAAGATCTTTGGTCTGGAAATGGAACGGCACGCGATGGTAGCTGGACAAGATGGTCTGCAGTAAAAACAGGTGATCTAGAAAAAGAGGAAGATAAAAAAGACAAAGAAAAGAAAGATAAATCAGACGATACTCCAGAAATCGGGTCGGTAATCTATCCTTTTATGGCTTTTGGAAATGAGCAATTACCAACGGCTGAAACCGTGCTGATTCGCAATGCAACGGTTTGGACTAATGAAGACGATGGAATCTTAGAAAATGCTGATGTCTTATTTTCTAATGGAAAAATAAAAGCAGTTGGAAAGGATTTACCAGCTGCTGGAGCGACTGTTATTGATGGAACTGGAAAACATGTTACTTGTGGTGTTATTGATGAACATTCTCATATTGCTATTTCTCGAGGTGTTAATGAATGTACGCAGGCGAGTACGGCAGAAGTAAGCATCGCAGATGTTGTCGACTCTGAGGATATTAATATTTATCGACAGCTAGCTGGAGGAGTTACTACTTCTCAATTGCTACATGGTTCTTGTAATCCAATTGGGGGGAAATCTGCGATTATTAAATTGCGCTGGGGATATACACCAGAAAAAATGAAAATGGAGAATAGTCCAGGATTTATAAAATTCGCTTTAGGAGAAAATGTAAAGAAATCAAGAAGTAGTTCTAATAATCGTTTCCCAGATACTAGAATGGGAGTTGAACAAGTATATGTTGACGCCTTTACTCGTGCGAAAGAATATCGAAAGAAACGAAACCAACCTGGCTTTAGAAAAGATTTAGACTTAGAAACCTTACTAGAAATCATGGATGGCAAACGTCATATCTCTTGTCACTCTTACGTGCAATCTGAGATCAATATGTTGATGCATGTGGCGGATGAAATGGGTTTTAAAGTAAATACTTTTACACACATCTTGGAAGGATATAAAGTAGCGGATAAAATGAAAGCTCATGGTGCTGGAGGTTCTTCTTTCTCTGATTGGTGGGCTTATAAGTATGAAGTGATTGATGCGATTCCATACAATGGTGCAATCATGCACGAGCAAGGCGTAACCGTTGCATTTAACTCTGATGATGCGGAGATGGCTCGACGGTTAAATCAGGAAGCAGGTAAAGCAGTTAAATACGGTCAGGTATCAGAAGAGGATGCTTGGAAATTTGTTACCCTCAATCCTGCAAAACTACTACACATTGATGACCGAGTAGGAAGTATTCGCACAGGTAAAGATGCGGATATCGTAGTTTGGTCGGATCATCCGATGTCTATTTATGCAAAAGCAGAACAAACGTTTATTGATGGTATTCGATTTTTTGATCGAAATGAAGATAAAGCAAAACAATTAGAACTACAGCAAGAACGTACTCGATTGATTAACAAAATGCTGGAAGTGAAAAAAGGCGGTGGTAAAACACGTCCCGTTGGTGGTAAAATGCATCACCATTATCACTGTGATGATGCAGAAGATGAAATGCATGATTAGTGCCGAAGGTGCTAAACTGCAGCGTATTAAGACGATAATTACAATTGACTTAAATTTTCTTTTTATCTCTTTTACCATTAAAAAATAAAATAACATGAAAAATATAATTTTAATTCTCACGCTTTCCATTCTTTTTATAGGAACGCTTATTGGACAACAAACTCCTGCTCCGGCGCAGTCGCAACCAGTCCTAATTACTGGCGCTACCGCACATTTAGGAAATGGAGAAGTCATTGAAAATAGTGTCATTGGTTTTGAAGCGGGAAAACTTACCGTCGTAGGACAAGCGGATGTACAAACAGACAATTCTAAAAATTGGAAAAAAATCGACGCAACTGGAAAACATATTTATCCAGGATTAATTGCACCTAATTCTCAAATCGGTCTAGTTGAGATCGGCGCAGTACGTGCAACTAGAGATGCGGACGAAGTAGGAAATATCAATCCTAACCTACGTTCTATTATTGCTTATAATACGGATTCTAAAGTAACACCTACTGTTCGTTCTAATGGAATTTTAATAGCGCAAGTAGTGCCTACTGGAGGTAGTATTTCTGGAACGTCTAGTGTGGTAGAATTAGACGCTTGGAACTGGGAAGATGCTGCTTATAAACTGGACGATGGTGTACACCTCAACTGGCCAGCGATGATGAGCTGGACCGGATGGAGAGAAGGAAATCCAAGACGAATTAAAAATAAAAAATACCAAGAACAAGTAGGTGAAGTAAAACAATTTTTAGCAGAAGCACGTGCGTATTGCCAACAATCCTCAGTGGATGATACGAATCTAAAATTAGCGGCGATGTGTGGTTTGTTTAATCAAACTAGTAAACTATTCATCCATGTAGATGATGCAGAAGGTATTACGACCGTTATTCCACTTAAAAAAGAATATAGTATGGATATCGTGATCGTTGGAGGACGTGATAGTTACCGAGCAGCGGAATTATTAGCTAAGCATAAAATTCCGGTTATTCTATCTCAAACGCAGTCTTTACCTTACCATCATGATGATGATATCGATCAGCCTTTTAAAACACCAAAGATGCTCCACGATGCTGGAGTATTATTTGCGATTGGAGGAGAAGGATATTGGCAGCAACGAAATCTACCTTTTCAGGCAGGACAATCCGTAGGCTTTGGCTTACCTATGGAGGTAGCAATTCAGGCAATGACGCAGAATACGGCTACTATTTTAGGGATTGATAAAACGGTTGGTACACTCGAAAAAGGCAAAGATGCTACCTTGATTATTTCAACGGGAGATGTCATGGATATGAGAACTTCTAATATCGAACAAGCGTTTATTAGAGGAAAAGATATTAGCTTAGATAATAAGCAAAAGGCGCTTTACCGTAAATTTAGAGAAAAGTATAATCGTTAAATGTCTAACTTTTTAAGTGAATTTTGAGTTTGTACACCTGTAAATACTGTATTAATTATCTCTTAAAAGGGGCGGTTAACAAATATATAACAGTTCCTTGGCGTTATTTTAGTACTAAAATAGCGTCTAAGAGATAAATAACACCAACTAATGAAGCAGTTATCGTATATATTATTCCTCCTTGTAGCCTTTGCTCCTTTATTGAATGGGCAGACGAGCGAGCGTAGAGAAAAGATCGAATTAGATGGCCAGATTGTTACGGCCTTGATTACGGACACGGATACCATTATCATTGCTGATTTAGAGGATGTTTCGATTTCCTCTCTCAGAAAATTTGATAATAGAGATGATTATCGAAAATACTTGCGCTACCGTCGGTATGCTGCGGTTGTATATCCATATGCTAATGATGCTATAAAAATATTCAGAGAAGTAGAGTATACTACTCAAAATATGAAAAAACGAAAGCGTAAAAAGCATATCAAACGCTTGAATAAACAACTTAAAAAGGAATTTAAAGATCCGCTCAAGAAGTTGACCAAAACACAAGGTTATATTCTAATCAAAATGATTGAGAAAGAATTGGACACCCCTTTTTATACATTGATTAAAAATCTTCGAGGTGGTGTGAGTGCTAGTTTTTGGCAGGGACTCGGAAAAATAAACGGTTATAACTTAAAAACGGGTTATAATATAGGGGATGATCCACTGCTAGATGCAGTATTAAAAGACTTTAATATCTCTCACGAAGTAGTCGGAGAGAACTAATAAAAAGTAGAAAATTAGAAAAACTTTCCAGTTCAGAAAAAAATTAAGCATTTTTGGGCAACTTCTATGTACTTTTGAGCCTGAAAATTCTCATTCATGCTTGACTATACCAACTCTACCTTACGGCTTTCAGCCGAACAATCCCTAAGCGGTAAAACGCAATGGATTAGCCCTTCAAATTTAGCCCTGATTAAATATT
>CALGJS010000361.1 GCA_937927835.1 uncultured Saprospiraceae bacterium
TATAAGTTAATATATATTTGTATATTTTAAAATTATACTCAACAAATGCCATTTTTTGTCTTTGTTTTAAGCATGAATCATCCTCATATTTGTAGTGTAGACATTAACTACCATCGAAATCAACCATTTATTGAGGCGAAAGATATAGTGCAGAAAGAAGATAAAGGATTCACGATTGATCAATTTGATATTAATTTGAGATTTAATATAATAGTTTAAGTTTTTTATCCCAAAAAAACGATTTTTTATTTTCATGAGATTATAGTTTGTAAAATCGGACCACTGTTGGCAAAGCAGGTGGTCCGATTTTTTTTTGTCGCTGTAGAGACAAGGCATGCCTTGTCTCTACAGCAACAAAAAAAATCTTATTTTTATAATAAAAAAAATGGAAATCAAAAAAGTTAACCTCTCTGAAAAACTAGCCACCTTCTCCGAACATTGGTCACCAAAAATAATCGGTGAATTAAATAATCAACATGTCAAAATCGCTAAGGTAAAAGGAGACTTCGTCATGCACCAGCACGACCACGAAGACGAACTATTCTATATTATTTCTGGTACCTTATTTATTGAAATGAATGACCAAACATTAGAATTACACCCAGGAGAATTAGTCGTCATTCCTAAAGGAACATCACATCGACCTTACGCTTCAGAAGAAGCGAGTATCATGCTTTTTGAGCCGGCTACAACGGTTAATACAGGTAATTTAAAAGATAATAATTTGACGGTTTCAAACTTGGATAGAATCTAGCCGGGTATTAAACTTTGGAAGAAAAAAATTACCTTAGTTGATCAGGATTCCAGTAGTTTGGTAAACGTGGGAACTTCGGTTCTACTCTCGACTCTTAAGGAGTAAGTGATTTCTATTTCGCAAATTCCTAAAACATCCTTACCTTAGGGACAAGGAAACTTATTTAATCCTCATCCCTTATCCGTTAAAACTGACTAGATCATGAATCTAACGCTTCTAATTATTGGTGTGCTCCTAGTAGTAGGTTTGGTGCTGGTAATTAGTCAATATACGAAGCTAACCCGCTTTAAAAATAAAGTAGAAGAAAGTTGGAAAGGAATTGAAGCCCAACTCAAACGCCGTTATGATCTCTTGCCTGAACTAATAGAAACGGTAAAACCTCACGCCAAAAACGAGAAAACAGTTTTTGAGAAAATTGCGACTTCCCACAATCATGCGATTTCTGCTGGTAATGTCATGGACCAGGCTTTCGCCGAAAATAAGCTTTCCCAAGCTATTAAATCTCTCTTTGCTTTATCCGAAGATTATCCCAAACTAAAGGCGAGTGAAAATTTTCGAGATGTTCAACAAGAACTTAGCGATATTGAGGATGATATTCAATTAGCTCAAAGACATTATAATACCGTTGTTCAAGAAAATAATACCAACGCTGAAAAAATCCCAGGCATTCTTATCGCTGGACCGCTAGGCTTTGGAAGATTTGATTTTTTTGAAATGGGTTATGCGGAAGAGAAATAACTGAATTTAAGCATCTAAAAAACAATAATGAGAAAAGGTTTACTCTGTTTATTTTTAATTATCGGGGTTGTCTTCAGTTTACGAGCTGAAGCATTTCGAATTGGGGATTATGATGTCGTTATTAATGTAGAAGAAGATGGTTCTTTTCGAGTACGCGAAACCATTACGGTACGATTTTCGGAAAAACGTCATGGTATTTTTCGATCGATTCCTTATCGTTATAGGGTTGAGGATTTACCTAGCGAAACGGCTATCCGTTCTACTACCCAAGGAGGATATTATGAGACCTTACTAAAAGATGTAAAGGTGCTCAATCATCCTTTTCAAACTTCCAAAGAAGGAAATTATCTTAATATTAGAATTGGAAGCCCTTCTAAAAAAGTAGTAGGTAGACAAGTCTACGAAATTGAGTACACCGTATACGGCGCCATTAATCAGTTTGCCGAGCATCAAGAATTTAGTTGGAATTTAACAGGGAACGAATGGGATACTTCTATTGATGAGGTCAATTTTGAAATTAATTTTCCTCGAAAAACGATCATTAATCAGTCGAATGTAATTTGCTATACAGGACGGCAAGGAGCTAAAGGACAAGATGCCACTTGGACTATTTCTGAAGATCAAGTGCTTGGTAAAACAACCCGAAAATTAAAATCTCAATCTGGTGTTTCATTAGCTATTCGTTTTCCAGTAGATTATTTTTCCCGTACGGAGATACCACTCACGGCTTATGCTCAGAATTATTATGTGAAGAATCACCGCGCAAATTTTACGGTAAAAAATAATACCTCCGTGGATGTTTTGGAAACCTATGAAGTTGAATTTCTAAAGCCTACCAATGGAATCCACCGATTATTTCCAGTCTCACCGCGAGCATTGCCTAATGGAGGATTTCAAAATGTGGTTATTGCACAGGAAGAATTACTGGCCGAAACCGATCCTGCTCATTCCTTAATATTGGTTGTTAATCGTCGTCGAAATATGGACTATATCAGTATCTTGTCGAAGGATAAAGCGTTTACAGGTACGGTGCGTTTCCAACTTCGCTACCAATTATGGGGCACGGCGATGCAACGAGGGAACGATGCTGATTTTGCATTTGAAGTGGCGCATCTATCCACGGAAGAACCGATGGAGAATTCGAGTTTTGAAATTCAGGTACCGGATAATATAAAGATTGCTGGAGAGGGTAGTACGGCTAGTTTTTTTACCAATCGAAAAGAAAAAATAGTTGACTTCTCTCGATCAGATGATCAACAGACCCTCACTGGAAAAATAAAGCAAGCACTCGTTCATAACCCAACTTATCAGGTATATTTTACGACCGACGCTGAAAATTTGGATTTTACAGCAGCTCCAATGGAAGTCTATTCTCAGCATTATTATATGGATTATTTTAAAACAGATATCTATTTGCAAAAGGATGGAACGGCTCGTATAGAATATGGATTGGAGCCAGAATTTGTTTATGATAATACCAATGAAGAATTCCAACCTTATGTTCGTAAACGATATGCAAAGTCACTTTATGAATTACCAAATCATGGATTATTAGCCAAGGATTATAAACCATTAGTAAGCGATATTATTAATCCTAATCCTGAAAAATATGAATTGATTAAAAAGAAAGATCGAAGTTATTTTCAACTCAAATATCCCAACCGAGATGAATGGGATCAACCTTTTACTTATAGTTATAAAATTGATGGAATTCAAACGACAGAAGATGGTTTGTATAAAATAAATTTTCCGGTGATTTATCCGGAAGAAGAACCTGTTCGTGGTGGAAGTTTTCGAGTACATTTTCCTAATGAAATTAATCCAGAAGAGGTAACCGTCTCCGCTCAAACTTCGGAAGGACGCACCATAGGTCGGATTGATAAAAATGGAAAAGTGATTACGGGGATTGTGGATGAAACCTTACTTCCAGGAGAGGCAGTCGTACTGACGCTTTTATATCCTAAATCATATACGGGATGGAAATTAGGTGCTTGGTTAAAGCTGTTAATAACGAACAATGTATTTTTTATCATCGCTTTTCTGGGGCTTGTCTTATTGGGATTGCTATGGTATTTTTTAGGACGAGACGAGCAGCATCCTTTGGAAGTTCGTTTTCGACCACCTGCTAATATTACTTCTGCTGAGGCTGGATTATTATGGGATGGGAAATTACATCAAAAGGATTTGATCTCTCTGATTTATTATTGGGCCTCTCATGGATTTTTAAAAATAAGAGAAAAAAATGTAGGCCATATCACGAATCATATCTTAATTAAAAAAGCAGACTTGCCCGCCAATGCGAAGCCATTCGAACGCACGATGTTTAATGGATTATTTGCTAGTGGAACAGAAGTCTCTGTCAATTCCTTACGGAACTCTTTTTACAAAACTTTAAAACAAGCCCACGTCGAATTAGAAGAACATGGTAAGCAAACAGGGTTTTATGTAAAAGGTAGTCGAGGCTTGGGAGTCTTTCTAATGTCATTGGGCGTTGTTGGGTTGGGTGGGAGTTTGGTCCTATTGGGTTTCTCTTTTTTTAGCCATGATTTTTCGATCTCTATTCCTTTATTGTTGCTGGCATTAGCGACTATTTTCTTTGGATATTATATGCCTAAGAAAGCGCCTTTCGGAGCGGAACGATTTAGTGAGATACTTGGGTTTAGAGAATTTATAAAAACGGCTGAAATTGATCGACTCCGAACTCTAGCCAAGGAAAATCCTAAATATTTTGAAGGGACGATTGCGTATGCTATTGTTTTTGGCTTAGGAAAAGAATGGGCTGAAAAATTTGCCGATCTATCTTTGGAAAGTCCAGATTGGTATGAAGGTACAAGCACAAGTGCTTTTCATCCTATCTTTTTTACGAATAATATGATGAGTAGTATGAATAGTATGAACGCTGATTTAACTTACGTAAAACCTGCGCCATCGACCAGTAGTGGAAGCGGAAGGAGTAGCTTCGGTGGCGGATTTTCAAGCGGCGGTGGATTCGGCGGTGGTGGAGGAAGTAGTTGGTGATTTTTTATTTAAATGAGTATAGATAATTAGCTATTTCTAAATAGAAATATTGTGTATTTATATAAAGATGTTAATAAGTTAATAAGTTAATTGGTTAATCAGTTTCGTGTTACGCAATGCTAACGCGAGACTGATTAACCAATTAACCAATCATTAATTATCCTCACTCGCCCGATTCACCTCTTCCTGTGCACTATTTCTTCGACCTTTTTTCTTTTGCATAAACTGATTACCAAATTTATAGGTTACACGCATACTGACAATCTTATTATTCCAAGTACTGAGGATGTCTGCGTTCAGATTATCATAAGCGAGTTTGCCATGAAAGAAGCGATTCACAATATCATCAAAGCTTAAAGATACGTCTAGTTTTTTATCTAAGAAACTACGTTGCAATCCTGCGCTTACTCCATACATTGGCTCATATTTAATGATCCCATCTTGACCACCTCCGGTGTACCAACCACTAACTTCCGCCTTGATCTCACCAGGAATTTTAAAGTTGACTTGCAGAAAACTAGTAAAGTTCCAAAGGCTAGAATTATAAGCATTTCCTGCTCTCGTAGCATCTTTATATTCTTCGTTGAATAACATAAAACCTCCGTATCCATCTAGTCCAGGAATAAAGCTAAGTGGAAAGAATAAACTACCACCAATTTTTCGGTAAGAATCTAGATTGTCATCAAAAGCTTCGGTTACACTCTGCTCGTTTTCTTCTGTGACCTTCGTTTGTTCCGTGACCAGTGAAATGATATTGTTGGTCTTTACATATTCTAAACTAAAGAAAGGCTGGTTTTCAAAAGCTAAACTTAGTTTAGTGCTATGAGATAATTCGGGTCTTAATAATGGATTTCCTCTTTCTAAAGTAAAAGGATCCATATATCTTACAAAAGGATTCAAAGAATAAAACTGAGGCCTTTCAATTCGATAACTATAAGCGAGAGACAATGCGAGTTGATCTGTTAAATCCCGTGAAATGCTTGCGCTTGGAAATAGTTTTTTAATATTACGAGTATTGGTAGAGTCGAGTTCGATTGAATAACCTTTTGAACGACTATCTTCGTAACGAAGTCCTGCAGTACCTTCCCATTTTCCAATCGAAAAACTCAATTTAGAATAAACGGCTGCAATATCTTCATCAAATAAATAATGGTTAGATTGGTCAATATTATTATTCCAACTATTATCTTTAAATGTGAAAGACTGTAAATCGTTGTCTAAATCTGCTCGACTAAATTTTCCACCAAATTGTAATTGTACCTCTTTTGACAGCGGCTTGGTATAATCAAGCTTTACCGTATAAATCTTAGTATCTCCAGGTTGATCATTTTTTACATCATCTGCACCTGCAAAATTTAAGTCGTTAGGAGTCTTATTAGTCGTTTGGACAAAGCTAGTAGCTTCTCTACCGAATGTGGCAAAATTCCCATCTAGTTCCAACTTCTGACCTAGTGTATCCATCTCCCAAGCGTAATAAGCATTGAATCGATTATAATCCCAATTACGAGTCAAGTTATTATTTGTACTTAGAAGAGAAGAGGGACTACCATCTGGATAAATAACTTCTGTTTGATTGGTATTAATACGGTCGTTCTTCGATCCAGTGGTTCGGTATCCAATTCCAATAGTATGTTTTTGGGTTAGGTAATAATCCACTCCCACATTAGCTCTATAGGTTTTTGGATCGAAAGGAGTCTGATTATTAGAAATGTATCGTATGGAATTTCCTTCATTATCTATTACTTGAGATCGATCCACCCGAAGTCCCTCATCAAAGGCATTATAACTATAACCCGCACCGCCTGTAAAATTTAGTTTACCTTGACGGACGTTTAGATTAACGCCCGCATTATAACGCCAGCGATCCGCTTTACCGATTCCTGCTTGTACTGAACCATTGGTGCCGTATAATTTATTTTTCTTTAAAATGATATTGATAATCGGTCCGTTTCCGCTTGCTTCAAATTCAGCACCGGGCTGATGAATAACTTCAATTCTTTCGATATTATCTCCAGGCATTTCACGAAGCATCGACTGAATGTCCATGTATTGAGTCGTTCTTCCGTCGATCAAAATAGTTGGATTACTATTCCCTGCCATACTCAATTTGCCATTGACGACCAGCATGCCTGGCACCTTTTTCATGATTTCCATCAAACTACCACTGACGCTAGTCAAACTCTTAGCAACGTTGACCACTAATCGATCGGCACGTTGTTCGAGTAACGGAACTTTAGCTACCACTTCTACGGCATCGAGCATCTGCGCTTCAGCAGCAAGTACCATATCAAGAGAATGACTGGTTTTATTTTCATCTAAAGTAAAAGCTTCAGATTGGAAATCGGTATAACCGAGCATCATGGCTTTTAGGTAATAATTACCAGACTTGATTTTTTCCATTTTGAAATTGCCATCGGCATCTGTCGTAACACCTTTGACGAGTTTATCTCCAGTTACTTCATAAAGAACAATATTGGCAAATTCAACAATTTCACCTTGGTCATTTTTTAGATTACCCGAGGCGGTATATTGAGCGGAAAGAGAAAAGGTCGAACACAGCAAAAAGGCGAGTAAAAAGGTTTTCATAACTTAAATTTTTTGTGGTTTAGGATCAATTAAAGAAATAGCCAAATGTTGTAGGTTATTCTTTTATTGATTCTTAGATCGTTTTCGATGGAGATAGTCTTCTTACACAGTGTGCTCAAATTGCTACCTACAAGATTATTGACAATTAAGATAGTCTAAGGTTGCAGAATTATCGATTAGACCGTAAAAATCCTTAACTTTGCCCCCTGAAATTGCAAAAATGAGTAATAAAAAAGAAATAGAAAAAAGGAGAACGTTTGGGATTGTCAGTCACCCTGATGCTGGTAAGACGACTTTAACCGAGAAATTGTTACTTTTTGGTGGAGCAATCCAAGTAGCAGGGGCCGTAAAGTCCAATAAAATTAAGCGTGGAGCTACTTCTGATTTTATGGAAATTGAGCGTCAGAGAGGAATCTCTGTGGCAACTTCCGTTATGGCTTTTGAATATAGAGAAAAGAAAATTAATATCCTTGATACGCCTGGTCACCAAGATTTTGCGGAAGATACCTATCGAACCTTAACGGCCGTAGATAGTGTAATCGTGGTGATTGATGTGGCAAAGGGTGTAGAGTCGCAAACGGAAAAACTGGTGAAAGTTTGTCGGATGCGTAAAACACCGATTATTGTTTTTATCAACAAGTTGGACCGAGAAGGAAAAGATGCTTTTGATTTGTTGGATGAGGTAGAACAAAAATTAGGGATCAACGTCACACCGCTTTCTTGGCCGATCGGAATGGGGCAGCGATTTAAAGGCGTCTATAATTTATACGAGAAAAAACTCAATCTATTTACACCTCATGGTAAACAAAGCAAAGAAGATGTCATCGAATTTACGGATTTGAGCGATAGCCGTTTGGAAGAAATGGTGGGAGAAAGACTGGCGAACGAATTACGGGAAGAAGTCAATATGATTACGGAGGTTTATCCAGAATTGGACCACGAAGCATATCTAAACAGTGAAATTTCACCCGTATTTTTCGGTAGTGCTGTTAATAATTTTGGTGTAAAAGAATTATTAGATTGTTTCGTAGAAATTGCTCCTTCACCATTGCCACGAACAACGGAAGAACGCATCGTCAATCCTAGCGAAGATCAGTTCTCAGGATTTGTTTTTAAAATACACGCCAATATTGACCCACGGCACCGTGACCGGATTGCCTTCCTAAGAATTTGTTCTGGTACGTTTAAACGGAATACCAATTATCTGCATGTTCGTCAGGAAAAGAAAATGAAATTTTCTAATCCTACCTCTTTTATGGCTGCTCGTAAAGAAGTCGTTGAGGAGGCCTTTCCAGGAGATATTATCGGATTATACGATAGTGGAAACTTTAAAATCGGAGATTCCGTTACAGGAGGAGAGGTATTGCATTTTAAGGGAATTCCTAGCTTCTCGCCGGAGCAATTTAGATTTGTTAATAATGCAGATCCATTAAAATCTAAGCAGTTGGCCAAAGGGTTGATACAGCTAATGGATGAAGGAGTTGCACAGCTTTTTACAAAAACGGAGAATAATCGAAAGATCATCGGTACCGTTGGAGCACTACAATTTGAAGTAATTCAATACCGACTAAAACATGAATACGGTGCATCTTGTAGCTACGAACCGGTGGCCTTGCACAAAGCTTGTTGGATAGAAACAGATAATGAAGAACAACTCAAAGCGATGCAAAAACGACGTAGCCGAGATATGGCAAAAGACAAAGATGGTCAGCTAGTCTTTCTCGCAGAATCTTCGTGGGCTTTAAAAATGGCACAGGAAAATTATCCGGATGTGAAGTTTCATTTTAAATCTGAATTTTAATTGAAAGGTAATTAATTAATAATGCCCGTAATCGTGTAAAACCAAAACCCAAACCTCGCAACTTATATAATAATGAATAATTGGGTAATGAATGATTAATAATGCACTTTAACGTGTAACTCAAAACCCGAAACTCAAAACTCAAGGATGAATAGACAAGATCAATTTAAAAAAGTAGTAGCTCATTGTAAAGAGTACGGTTTTATTTACCAATCCAGTGATGTATATGATGGCCTCAGTGCAGTGTACGATTACGGTCCTTATGGAGTAGAACTAAAAAATAATCTAAAGCAATATTGGTGGACATCCATGGTGCAGATGAATGATAATATTGTCGGAATTGATGCGGCTATTTTTATGCATCCGAAAGTATGGAAAGCTTCTGGTCACGTCGATGCTTTTAACGATCCGTTGATTGATAATAAGGATTCTAAAAAAAGATACCGTGCAGATCAGTTGATTGAAGGGTATATGGATAAGATTGAGGCGAAAATCAATAAAGAAATTGCCAAAGCTAAGAAACGATTTGGGGATGCTTTTGACGAAGCAGAATTTCGACGGACGAATCAAAGAGTGCTCGCCAATGCAGAAAAGCACGCCGCTACTGCCAAGCGTTTAGCGACAGCGATGACCAACGAAGACATGGGAGACCTAAAAGCGATGATCGAAGAATACGAGATCGCCTGTCCTGATAGTGGTTCAAAAAACTGGACGGAAGCGCGACAGTTCAATCTGATGTTTTCTACGCAGTTGGGAAATATTGCAGGAGAAGAAGGTAAGCTGTATCTACGACCAGAAACGGCACAAGGTATTTTTGTCAATTTTAGTAATGTACAAAAAACCACCCGACAAAAAATTCCTTTCGGTATCGCACAAATTGGAAAGGCTTTTAGAAATGAAATTGTAGCGCGTCAGTTTATTTTCCGTATGCGAGAATTTGAGCAAATGGAAATGCAGTTTTTTATCAAGCCGGGTACCCAAGCAGAGTGGTACGAAAAGTGGAAAGAAAAACGGATGCAGTGGCATAAAAATTTAGGTCATCCAGCAGAGAAACTTCGCTGGCACGATCATGATAATTTAGCGCATTACGCAAAAGCAGCGGTAGATATCGAATTTGATTTCCCTTTTGGTTTTAAAGAGTTAGAAGGAATTCATTCAA
>CALGJS010000362.1 GCA_937927835.1 uncultured Saprospiraceae bacterium
GCGGAATAGCGCAGCCAAGTAAGCACTTAGCACGGTGCGATTTTTAATAACTTTTACGGCCGAGCTACAACCATCATCGACTGGTTTTGCGATAAATGGATACGCAAATTTTCTTTCTATCTGATCGATAAAACTAGCGGAGTCCTTTAAATAATCTTCTACCGATAATAGAATTTGTTTTGTGGTGGTAAATCCGTGCTTTTGTAAAAGCTGTAAAGTCTCGTATTTGTTAATCGTAATTTGAGAAGAAGCATAAGGTGAACCATTGTAAGAAAGTCCTAATTTATCTAGTTCGCGTTGGACGCTACCGTCTTCTCCTGGACGACCATGAAGTGCGATAAAAACACCATCGCTCATTGAGTTGAGCTTTTCATAAGTTAGTTTTTGTGGTGCAAAAACAACATCATCGGATGCGTACTTTTTGGTGATATCGGCACATTCCGTTTTGATCGTTTCAATTACCGGATGTTCTTTATAATGGTAAATTTTATCTCGGATATCATCCGCATTATCTTTTAATAAAAGATTGATGGGAATTTGATAAAGTTCGTGATGGTTATCGCTACCAGTTAGAAAAACAGGAATTGGTTCGTACTTATTAGAGCTGGCTAATTTTTCAAAAATATTACGACCACTTTCTACCGAAATATGTCTTTCGAAAGAATAGCCACCGAGGAACACAGCGATTTTTAGTCGTTCTCCTTTTTCATTTTTTAATGCTTCAATAGCTTGATCTAATTTGGCTAGCAAATTTTCAAAAGGCATTTTATCCAAACTAGTTTGAATTCTTTCTTGTAAACTAATTCGAATAATATAGGTCAAAAATTGAGAAGGGTTTAACCCAATCTCCGCCGCTTGGTGGAAGAAAAAAGAGGAAGGCAACATTCCACTAGTCGTATTCGGATCATTTAAAAAGATCTCTTTATCCTTGGTTATAAAACCATCAATTCGAGCGTAGGTATTAAATTCTAAATAATCAAAAAGTGATTGACAGGCTGTACGAATCTGATTGATCTCTTCGTCTGGTAAATCAATCGGTGTAATTTTTCTAGAAAGACCGGGAAGATATTTAGAACGATAATCAAAGACTTCACCACCTTTTACAATTTCGGTTGGAGGTAGACTAACGGTTCCGCCTGTTTCTTTTTTTAGAACAATACAAGAGAATTCTTTTCCTTCGATAAAGCCTTCTACGATCACTCGTTGTTCGCTCAAATGACTTTCTAATAATAAATCAGAATGATCAGCATTTTTAAAATAGGCATTTAAAAAATCTAAAAATTTAGCAGGATGATAAAACGTTTGTCCTGCTGCATCAACTGGAAATCCTAGTCCACTACGAATATCTGTTAGGTCGCGTAGAAAGTTGATTCTTTCTTCCGCTGTTTTTGCTAACCAATCTTTTTGCTCCAACGTAGTCCGAAAGAAAGCTGCATCAATCGCTGCCGTGAAACTTGCTAAATCGGCAGTATCTGGTAATATTTTTACACCAATCGAAGAACCTTGATTGGCAGGACGAATGACCATTGGAAATTTAATCTCTTCTTTTGCTTGCGCAAAAATCTCCGCAGCCACTTTATTATTCCATCGGGCTTTTTCCAAAACCAAAACAGGTGGACAAGCAAACCCACCTGTTTCCATGATCTTTTTTTGAAACGCTTTATCCATTCCAATTGCACAGGCGCGCACACCGCTACCAGTATACGGAATTTTTAGACTTTCTAACATCCCTTGCAATTGACCATCTTCTCCAAAAACACCATGAAGCGATAAGAACGCCAAGTCAATATGTGCTGCCAGGTCCTTGGGTGCAATTCGTTGACCAATTTTAGAAATAATATGGTCTTGTTCTTTAATAGATAATTCTCCAAGACTTTCTAAATAAACTTGAAATCCATATGGATCTTCCGGCAATTCAGAAACTGGTGGATAGAAATCACGGATGGTTCCTTTATAAATATATTCCCAATTAAGTAGGATAAAATTACGATGACTATCTACAAAAATCGGGACGGGTTCGAATAAGGATTTATTCAAATTATCATATACCGTACGACCACCAGCAAAGGCGATTTCTCTTTCCCGAGAAGGGCCTCCAAACAGAATTCCTATTTTTAACTTCAAAACGTATTTTTTTGTAAAAATCTTAAATACACAACAGCACAAATATAACCTGTCTGTGCACTTCGATCTTATGCCTTTTATTATTCGTCAGAAACAAACGAGTATGCGCGTACAAAAATACGCAACTGAGCGGGAAAATTGGCTATAAAACGCTCTTTTACCTTGTGAATAGGTTGAGACGCTGCGCGTGTTGAAACGCTATGCTTGTTGAAAGGTTGAATCGCTGCGCTTGTTGAGTTCTGTTATCGTGTAAAGACGTAAATATGGTTTTCTTTTTTATCGTGCTGGTGTTTTTGGGAGAAGAAAGGATCTAAACGATTGGATTCGGCAAAAAATCATAAAATTTTACCTCGACCTCGAGGGGAGATTTTACGATTATTTACCTTGCTACTATTGATGGAATCCTCAACGATTCAACAAGCGAAGCGATTCAACAAACGAAGTGATTCAACAAACGAAGTGATTCAACAAGCGAAGCGATTCAACAAGCGCAGCGCCATTATCCTTACCTTTGCCACAAAAAACTATCATGTCCGAAAATCGGTCTATTCTTCGTATTGCCATCCCTAATATCCTCAGTAATATCTCTGTGCCGTTATTGGGTACCGTAGATACTGCTTTGATGGGGCGACTTTCCGAAATGCATATCGGAGCAGTGGGCATTGGTGGGATGATTTTTAGTTTTATGTATTGGAATTTTGGGTTTTTACGGATGGGAACGACCGGGATTACCGCCAGAGCGTTTGGTGGGGAACGAGATCAGGAAGTAGCTGCTACCTTAGGACGAGCGTTGGTGGTAGCGATGTTTTTGGCGTTGGGAATGATGATTTTTCAATGGCCATTGGGAGAAGCTGGTTTTTTCTTGATGAATCTGAGTGGAGA
>CALGJS010000363.1 GCA_937927835.1 uncultured Saprospiraceae bacterium
ATAGAATCACAGCCTGCTGAACTCGTAAACGTTACAGGTGCTGAACTGCCTGCGGGGATTGACGTTCCAAAATAATCATAGTTCGTTCCACTACAAGCGGCGTAGTTTTCTGTCGTCGTTATGATTTGCGTTTCCGCTACCATTACCGTTACAATCGAATCACAGCCTGCCGCACTCGTAAACGTTACGGGTGCGGAACTTCCCGCTGGAATTGATGTTCCGAAATAATCGTAGTTCGTTCCGGTACAAGCGGCGTAGTTTTCTGTTGTCGTTATGATTTGCGTTTCCGCTACCATTACCGTTACTATAGAATCACAGCCTGCCGCACTCGTAAACGTTACGGGCGCTGAACTGCCCGCTGGAATTGATGTTCCGAAATAATCGTAATTCGTTCCACTACAAGCGGCGTAGTTTTCTGTCGTTGTTATGATTTGCGTTTCCGCTACCATTACTGTTACTATTGAATCACAACCCGCGATACTCGTAAACGTTACGGGTGCGGAACTTCCCGCTGGAATTGGTGTTCCGAAATAATCATAGTTCGTTCCACTACAAGCTGCGTAGTTTTCTGTTGTTAGATAAGAGGTATTATCTATTACGGTTACGGTTACGGTAGAATCACAACCATTTATTGAGGTAAGAGTAACAGGCGTTGTACCAGGCGATAATAATTCACCATCATATGGCACCACTACTCCATTACAAGTATTTAACGTAAGTGTAGAAGAAAAAATCGCACATTGCGTTTCTTGTACTAGCAAAGAAATTATTTCGTCAACATCACAACCGGTAATCGTCACCTCAACATCTTCAATGATTGGTGTATAATTTGGAGGTAAAGTACTTGCATCAACCTGAACCGTATAAGTTCCGCTAGGGGTATTTTCAAAAATATATTCTGCATTTTGATTTGAAATACGAGTGGCGACTACACTTCCTGCTTCCAATAAATTAACTGTAACGTTGGTCAATAAACTGTCACCAGCATCTACCATCATATTCTGATTTACATCATCATAAACAAATCCACGGATCTGTCCGAATCCAGTAGAAAGCGTCAAGGTCAATCCTTCTGAAAGTAAAGTACAACCTTGATTATCTGTCATTTCTAATTGATATAATCCACTATTCATAGCAATATATTCTCTATCATTAGCTCCTGCGATCGGGCTGCCATCGAAGTACCATTGGTAATTAGCTATATTAGGAACTGGTGGAACACAAATCGTATCAGGCGTACAACGAGTATGACAACCCGCTGGCACTAGACTTACGTTAGGTCCATTACGTACCAGCAATTCGTTACTTTCTGTTTCACAACCAAAACTATTAATTGCAGTCACGGAGTAAGTTCCTCCTTCTGAAACGGTAATACTTTCTCCAACTTCTCCATTACTCCAACGATAGGTCAAAGCAGGATCTGGACTATCTACACTGAATAAGGTGTTACTACCTGCACAGACGGGACCGCCGCCTCCCGTACTAATTGTTAAGGCAGCTGGTAAGCCATGAACGATCACCTGAGTTGGTCCAGCTTCAACGGTACAACCCGTTATATTGTCTGTAATAACCACAGTATAATCATAGGTTCCTGCCGCCAATAAATTACCACGTTCTTCTGAAAATTCAATAATGGTTTCACTGGATCCTGTGCTCCATGAATAACTATAATTTCCTTCAGCAATTATTTCTAAAAATAGATCTTCGCCTTCACATAATTCGAGTGGATTATCATATAAATAATCTTGTAACTGTCCATACTCATCATATTCCAATGCTCGGATAGTTCCAGCAGGAGCTGGAATAATATCAATGGCTACTTCTGCTGGAGCATAAGTACATCCTTGATTATCCGTCACCGTGACCGTATATACATCTTCACTATTTACAGTAATACTTTCTGATGTTTCTCCAGAAGACCATAACCATGTGACTCCACCAGACGGAGCAGTCAGCACTGTCGATTCCCCTTCACAAAGTGGAGATGGCTGTGAGAAGGAAATATCTCCGTTTAGTAAATTAGGTTCCACCGTAATGGTTCGTATATAGCTATTTGTACAACCATAAATATTGGTAGCAAATAAAGTAACATCATAATTTCCTGGTGTAGCAAATTCATGGAAAGTATTTTCTAAAGTGGACGTATTCGCTTCCCCACTTGATGGATCTCCAAAATCCCAACTTACGGAAGTAATAAATCCACTTAATACATTCAAGTTAAATTCCATTGCGGTAGCTTCGCATTGAACGGTTGGTTCCGCAAAATCCATATCGGGACGAGGGTGTACGGTTATGGTTTTTACTCTAACAGAAACACAACCAGATGGATCGCTAATCGTCAAGGTTACATCGTAATTCCCAACATCAGAAAAATTATGGGTTGGATTGATATCCGATGAGGTATTATCTGCTCCACTAGCTGGATCACCGAAATCCCAACTCCAACTACTAATACTAGTAATAGGTAAGAAGGTAGAAATATCTGTAAATTGGGTCGTACCACCTGGGCAAGCCAGATCAGAATCAAAAGCAGCAGAGATTAAGATCGTATCAATTCTTGTTCTACCACAATAAACAACCTGACCGGGATTAAGCGGATCATCAAACTGGGCATAATGTCGTACCCGATAAAAACCTGCTTCATTAAAACGATGGGTAATTGCATCTCCACTTTGGATGGAACTATTGTCATCAAAATTCCAACGTAAAGTTCCTGGAATATGTCCCACTGTTGTACTTGTATAACTATGTTCATCACATAATGGTGCTGGATAATCTTTGACAAAAGATGGAAGCGTTGAAAAAGAACAACCTGAAGTAACCAAAGTATCAGGTGGTGGTTGATTACAAATATCTATTACATTTAAAATATTAGATAGATTTTGACATCCATTTTGATCGGTTACCTGTACGCGATAACTTCCAAAATCTGTCGTAGTAAAAGTAGGCGCATTGGTGCCTACTGAAACACCATCTTGGAACCATTCAAAATCATATCCGCTTTCTGTATCTACGGCATAAAGCGTAGGAAAAGTGCTACCTGGACAAAACCAAATAGGAGTTGGTGATGATATTCTAACTTTTGGAGTTGGTAAAGGATCGATGAAGAAAGTCGTATCTTCCATACATCCGAAATTATTCGTTACCACTAATTCATAATAACCAGGACCTAGATCTGGTGTTGGATCATTGGATACGGTGGTACCATTTTCATTAATCCATTGGTAACTATCAAAAGTAGTTGTGGTAGAAATAGTCGTCACTTCATTGGCACATAAGCTACCTGGGAATAAAACCGTTGGTTCTGGTTTTCCATGTACCGTTACTTGAATAGTTTCTGTTTGACCACAGACAGAAAGTTCTAAGGTTGCGGTTCCTGCTTCATGCCAAAGCACTTCTGGATTTGCGGAGGTGACCTCACCTGTTAGTGTTCCTGCTGAGGCTGGAATAATGGTCCAATTAAAATCAACATTATCAATACTGGTAGCAATATAGCTACCTTGTTCATCTACACAAGCATCACTGTTGCCTGTAATACTTACGGTTGGAATTGCATTAATGGTCATGGCGAAAGGATCAGAAATACAATTTGCACCGACCGTATTGGTTTGCGTAACGGAAAGTTCGTACGGTCCGCTAGTATCCCAAGTGACCGTGATATTTGCTCCACTTTGTTGAGTAGTCGAAGCACCATTAATAATACTCCATTGGAAAGTATGACTAGGTTCTCCGGTTACTTTATAGGTATAAGGTTGTCCCGGACAAATCTCCCCAACGCCGTCAATTTCTGTTAAGGTTGGTGGTGTTCCTAGGATGTTTATATTTAAAATATATTCGTCGGTACAATAATCGTTGGCGTTGGTAGCCGTAGCGATGATTTGGTAATTTCCAGAACCTGCGGTCCAGTTGGCGGTAAAGTTGGCTGTTCCAGTTGCTGTCTGAATAGTCGAACCATCCGGAGCGACCACTTCCCAGTCTACGATCGCATTAGCGGTTCCACCAGAAGAACGATTACCGGTAAAATCATTTGATCCATTTTCACATCCTTCAATTGGACCCGCTGTAAAGAATTCCCGTAGAATAGAAACAGGTAAGTTGGCAGAACCACCACATCCCAGATAACAATTATCATAAGTAACAGAAACCGATTGATTGGTTAAAGGTACCGTTCCAGAAACCCACGAAACGGTAATTTCATTGGTTCCCTGACCAGACTCAATGGTTCCTCGATTAGAAACCGTCCAGTTAAATTCAGCACCAGTATAATTAGGTAAGCTATATGTTTTGGTAGTATTATTACAAACAGTAGCATCACCAGTAATGGTAGAATTTGGAGAAATAATCGGGACTTGTACGATTGCGGGTTTTGTACAATAATCTCCAACACAACTACTGACCGATAATTCAATCAATCCTACTGCACCATCCATCCATTCGATGGTAACAAAGTTGTCTGTCGTAGATCCTCCATTGGTAATGACACCATTATCACTTATCGTCCAATCAAAAATCCCACAGTCATCACTGCTGGTATACGTAACAATTTCTCCGGCACAAACAGTACCAATACAATCAATGGAAGGCGCTAATCCTTCTAGAACTTCAACCGTTACCGTGCTAGTATCCGGGCATCCATATTCGCCACTTGCGATGAGTGAAACTTCGTACGTTCCTGGATTTTGATAAGTGTATTGAAGGTTGGTGTTAGAAAAGCTTTCTCCGGTACCTGGTTCCCAAATAAACGAAACCGAATTGGTACTGGTATTTTCAAAATAAACATTTTGTCCTGCACAGGCTTCAATCGTATTTTGGACAATAGGTGGAGTGGAAGTAAAAGATGCTTCGGGGCCTTCCTGTATGTTTATGGTGAGTTCATTATATCCATTACATTCTCCATAAACGGTTATAGTTCCCTGACCAGCATCTCCCCAAAGCACCGTAACTTCATCAAAAGATTGGCTAACTATTTCACCTCCAAATGCATCGAAATAATAAGACCAACCACCAGAACCAAAGACTTGATAAGTAGCCAATTCATTGGCATAAGCAGTATAGGGTCCAGAAGTTGAATTATATGATTCCCCACAAACAGAGACAGGGAATATGTCAATATATTCATTATAGATACTAAACTCTGATAGACCTTCCCAGATAGGCTGCCCATTGGCACTTACGATAGCGGTAACTTCGTAGTCTCCTTCCCAAAAGAAGTCACAATAATCATTAGGATTTCCTTCAATCGTCGCTATTATACTGCCAAATAAATTTGAGATTTGAAATTGTACGTCAAAGAATTCGATCTCTTCTCCGGAAACTTCAAGATATACACATTGACAGTTATCAGATTGAACATAAAATTCAAAATCTTGGGCAGTTAGAAAAAAAGAGGAAAAAACAAAGAGAACGGTTGAGAGGATCGCTTTCATTTTAATTAGTTATTTCGTTTTGTAAAAATTGTAGAAACACTGATAATTGACGTGTACATTTTTAAGACCCCTTTTGATAGAAAAATGCTGCCTGAGATCAAAGATCTTTTCGTAGAATTTTCTAAAATTATTCTAATCATTAAGTTAAAAAAAAGACGCTGCATTATTTTGAATAATACAACGTCTAAAAATCATTTAAAAAAGCTATCTTTCTACCTTAGCAAAGTCACATCACCTGATTGTTGCACATCAACGGTACGACCACAGATATTTACTTTAGCATTTAATGTATAAATATAAACTCCCGAGTTCTGGCGGCTTCGTGCTACTCCACCATCCCATCCCTGATGGACATCGTTCGAGTTAAACACTCTAGAACCCCAGCGAGTGAAAACACTTAGTTCGTATGATACTACTTCTGAAAGAACGGACATCGAAGGTTTAAACGAATCATTGATTCCATCGCTATTTGGAGAGAAAGCATTCGGGATATAAATGATGTCTCCCTCAAAATTTTCTAGTCCAACATTCACCTCAAAGGTCTGACTACCACAGAAATTGGTCGCTTCTACGGTATAGATCCCTGGCGTAGTTACTTCGTAATCTGTTCCTTCTTCTGTTCCTTCCCAGAGCAAGACCAAGTCACTGGTATAACCGCTGATTCCTTCTGGCCGTATCATGATACTTTGTTCTTCACAAGGAATTAAATAAGATTCCTCAAAAGTCAATTCTACTGGAACATAAGTTTCGATGGTAATCATCTCTTCTTGTTGACAGTTATTTTCATCTGTCATCATAATTGAATATTCACCTGGTGTCAAATCCGTAAAGATTAGTTCCGCTTGCGGAGCCGCACCATTGATTGAATATTGGTAAGGAGGAAGTCCACCAGAAATATTGTCCACCGCAATCTCTCCCATGCTACTGCCTGGACAAATTATGTCGGTTTCTAAACTAAGGGTTAAAGGAGCATATTCATCCACCAACACTGTCACCGTAGAATCACAACCTTGATATCCTGTCAAGGAGAACGTCTCCGTGGTTCCAGCACTAATCATCATTCCATTATAATCATAAGTTTCACCAGCACAAACGGTATAAGTTTCATTGATCGTTTGAGGTAAAACCTCTGTCACCATTACCGTTACGATCGAGTCACAACCTTGGACACTGGTCAAGGTGAAGTCTTGACTACTACCTGCCATGACAGGCGATCCGTCGTAAATAATATTTTCACCAGAACAAGCTGAGAATATTTCGTTTCCAGGCGTAACACTTAATTCATTGACCGTAACAAAAACAGTTGAATCACAACCCGTCACCGTGGTAAAATCAAATTGTTCTGTGGCTCCAGCGCTGATCATGGTACCGTTATAGTCGTAGTCTGCACCAGTACATGCACTGTAAGTTTCATATTCCGTAACACTATTGTTGTCTATAACCGTAACTTGTACAATGGAATCACAACCCGTACTACTTGTAAGTGTTACTGGAGTGGTCGCTCCTGCTGGTAAGGTTTCCCCTTCATAGATTACCGATGCACCATTACAAGTATTCATTAGTAAGGTACTGGTCAACGTTTCACAATATTCAATGATCAACCAATCAATAATTATTTCTTCATCACAACCTGTCAAAACTGTATCTATTTTTGCCACCAATGCTTGGTGATTAGCCGCTAAAACAGTGGTATCCAAGGTCAATCGATAATCAGTAGATGGTACATTGTCAAATAGATATTCTCCATTTTGATCAGAATTGATCGTACCTACTAAACCATTTATATCATCTAGGCTAATTGGAATATCTGTAACAATTGAATCCGTTGGATCAATTAAACCATTATCATTTTTATCGTAATAAACCGTTCCAGCAATATCACCTACTCCGTCATATAGATCTAGTGTCAATGCTTCTGACAATAAAGTACATCCAATCACATCTGTCATTTCCAGTTGATAAGCTCCAGATTCTGTAGCGATCAAATTCAACTCTGTACCCTCCGGTGCAGGAATAATAACTCCGTTAAAATACCATTGATAACTAACAATCCCTGGAATCGGAGGTAAACAAAGCGTATCAGGATTACAACGGGTATGACAACCAGAAGGAACTAGATTAATATCTGGTCCAGGATTCAGCGTAAGAATATTACTTTGTCTTTCACAACCGAAAGAACTAACTGCTACAGCATAATAATCACCTGGTTCTTCTACGGTAATTGAAGTTCCTACGTCTTCGTTATTCCATACGTAAGTGAGGGAAGGATCTGGACTGTCCACACTGTAAGTAACGGTATTTCCTGCACAAATTACCCCTCCGAGATCCGCACTGATCGTAAATGGTTGCGGTAGTGGATAAATCTCTAAATTTAATGGAGCCGTTATATTGGTACATCCTGTAGCATTATCTGTGATGGTAATAAAATATTGGTAATTACCAGCGGATAAAAGGTTTCCACGTTCTTCTGAAAACTCAATGGTCGTTTGATTTGAACCTCCGGTCCAAGAATAACTATAGCCACTTACTTCTTCAATTTCCATAAAAACATCTTCGCCTTCACAGGTTCCATAACTATCGTAGATATATTGACTAGGTTGATCAAAGTCGTTGTATTCAACTACTCGGATGGTTCCGTTAGGTGCTGGGATTACTTCGATTACACTAGCCAAAGGCGCATAAGTACAACCTTCTGCATCTGTAATCGTCACTCCATAAACATCTTCTAAACCTACTGTGATCTGTTCTGTATTTTCACCAGTTGACCATTCCCAAGCTACTCCACCTGCCGGAGCAGATAAAATAATTTGATCGCCTTCACAAATCGGTGAAGGTTGTGATAAACCAATCGTACCCGTTAAATTATTTGCTTCGATGGTGATGACTTTAGACATCGTAGCAGAACAACCATAGATATTGGTAACGGTCATAGTTACGGTGTAATCACCGGGTAGCTCATAGCTGTGATAGGTATTTTCAATAAAACTACTGTTAGCATCTCCAGTTGATGGATCACCAAAGTCCCATTCGATATCAATCACGTTTGTTGTTCCAGAGAAAATAAATTCTACCGCAGTGGCTTGACAAGTAGCAGGCGGCTGGTTAAAGTCTACCATTGGGTTACTGTAAATCGTGACATCTTTGGTTTTTATAGATTGACAACCATCCACATTCGTAACCATCAAGGTTACCTGATAGGTACCATTACTGGTAAAAGTGTGAACAGGGCTTTCTAGTGTAGAAACATTGTCAGTACCAGAAGCAGGGTCGCCAAAATTCCATTCCCAACTAGTAATATTTTCAGTCGGTAAAAAGGTAGATAAATCTGTAAAGGTAATTTGATCACCAATACAAGCACCTTCATATTCAAAGTCTGCAGAAACTGGAATCGTATCAATCATATAATCTCTACAGTAAATCGTTCCTCCAGCACCATCTGGACTTTGCGCTACTAAATACACTTTATAATATCCAGCTTTTTCGTAACGATGTTCTGGCATTTCCTCTGTGCTGAATGTGTTGTAGTTATCTCCAATTTGATAATACCAAGTTAGGGTACCTGGAATATAATTAGGGGAAGTATTTTGATACGTCCGTACATCACAGAAAGATCCATCATCTACCCGATCAAAAGTAACATTGGTTCCGGTAGGACAAGTTGGACTTGGATTTCCAGGGCCTGGTTCTCCTGAACATAAATCATAAACCGTTAAATTGTTCGAAACATTGGTACAACCATTTGCATCGGTTACTACAACGGTGTAGGTTCCAAATTGATCTCCAATGGTCTCTGATCCAGTCTCTCCAGTGATCGCCACTCCTTGGAATTGCCATTGATAAGTATATCCTTCTGGATCATCCAACGCATATAATACTGGAGGTGACGTTGATCCGGGGCAGTATCCATGTAGACCAGGTGTACTGATGGTGATAACTGGTGCTGGGAAAGTTTCAATATAGAAACTGGTATTTTCTTCACAACCAAAATTATCTGTTACAATCAATTCATAATACCCAGGAAATAGATCTGGACTTGGATCGTTGCTTACAAAATTTTCAAATTCATCTTTCCATTCGTAAGTCGAATAAGTCTCCGTTGTACTAACTGATCCAGCAACAAACTGACATAACCCAGCAGGATGATTAACGATTGGATCTGGCTTAGGTCGAACAGGAACGGTAATGGATTCGTTAGCACCACAAACATCTAACACCACCTGTGCATTTCCTTGGGTGTGCCAGAGAATGTTTATTTGTTCGCTACCTTGTCCTTCGACAACGGTACCAGCACCAGCAGGAACAGTTGACCATTCATATGCTACATCTTCTAATGAAGTCGCAGAATAGGTAGCCAATTGATCGGCACAAGCATCTGTTAATTCATTGATTGAAATATTATTAATTGGTGTTATCGATAAAGTCGTTGGGTCTGAAATACATCCAGCACCTGTATTATTTTTTTGTCGAACAGAGATACCATAAGGTCCGTTGGCTGCCCAAGTTACATTGACTTGTTGGCCCTCTTCCGTAACGGTGGTTCCTCCATTATTAATTTCCCACTGAAAAAGATGGCCCGGTAATCCTTCCGCTCGATAACGATAAGATCCTGAAGGACAAACTTCACTAGCTCCAGCGATAGACGATGGTGCTACTGGCGGTGCTTCAACTTTAACTTCAAGGGTAGCATCTTCAAGACTACAATAATCGGCACCATTTACTGGTAATGCTGAAACGATATAATCTCCATTGTCTGCACTCCAGTCCACTGTAATTGTAGCGGTACCATTACCAGAAAAAGAAACCGGTGTTCCGTTTGATTTCAATACCGTCCAGTTAGCAGGTAAGGTGTTGTTATTTGCTGAGTTACGAATCGTATATTCACTAAATTCGTTTTGGCAAGCTTCGATTGGTCCTGTAAGGTAGAATTCTGGTAGAATAGAAATTGCTAATTGATCTGATCCACCACATTCTAAATAACAATTAAAATAATCGACAGAAACCAGCTGATCCGTAATTGGAATCATCCCTGAAGACCATTCAACCGTTATCTCGTGTGTACCCTGCCCGTCTGTGATTGTTCCACGATTTGAAACCGACCAAACGTATTCGGTACCAGAATATTTAGGTAAAGTATAAGTTCCCGTTGATTCATTACAGACCGCCGCAGGTCCAGCAATAGTAGCATTGTCAGAAATGATCGGTATCTGAACTGTGGACGGTACATTACAAAAATCACCTGTACAATTATCTACGGCTAGATTAATGGTTCCGATTGGACCATCTCCCCATTGAATCGTAATAAAATCATCTGCAGTTCCTCCACCTTCGGTGACCGTACCGTTGGCACTTACCGTCCAATTAAAAAGACTACAATCACTGCTGCTGGTGTAGGTGATGGTTTCTCCTTCACAGATCGTTCCGACGCAATCAATTTCAGGACCAACTGATGGATCCACAATCACGGTCACCATGGTTGTATCTGCGCAATAACAAGCGTTGGCTGCGATTAGACTGGCAACAAAAGTTCCAGGAGTATTATAGGTATAATTTGCGTTGACATCATTAAAGACTTGACCGGGACCGAAATCCCAAGTAAAGTTTTCAGCGTTTAAACTTTCATTTTGAAAAAAGACCGTTTGTCCTTGACAGATGTTTACTACGTCATTGACTGTAGCAGGATCTGTAGAAAAAGCAGCGACAGGTTCGGCTAGAATGTTTACACATATTTCAGCGGAAGCACTACAATTGATGACTTGCCCACAAGGAACGATAAAATTTCTAGAGGTGGTGCAACCGTTTGAATCTGTAATCGTTACTGAATAATCTCCACAACAAGCTTGGAACAAACTTTGAACAGTTTGACCATCATTCCAAGTATAAGTATAAGGGCCGGTACCTCCCTCAACGAAAAGTTGGATAGATCCGTTACATCCATTTGGAGTAGAAGGAGTTACTGTACCATTCAGAAGAATAGGATCTGGACAATCTGGACCTCCATCTGCTAAAAGTTCCACTTCGCACACAGCCTCATTATTATTAGCATCTACAAGAACTACTGTAAGAAGGCCTGGTTCAGGGTATTCAAAAAATATATTATTGGTCTCAAAAGTACCTACGAAGAAACTCCCTCCACCTTGTGATGCAAGATAAAGTTCATAAGGCCCAGTACCACCAGAAGCAATGACATAGCCTCCACAAGTTCCAATAGGCGAATTATTACAATAATAATCTTGCCCACAAGCGATAGAAAGTGGTGTAGTTAAACTATCGAGGGTTCTTACAGAGACAGAGCCTTGTCCTGGTTCTCCCCAATCCACCGTAACGGTATTTTGATCTACTACATAGTCTACTGCTCCATCTACCGACCAAATCACTGGCTGATTTGTTGAATTTACAATAGAATACGTAACGGTAGAAAAAGCACAGACCTGTTCGCAAGAATCAGGAGATAATGCACTACAACTCGGGTCAGAGTTGATAACAAAAGAGTTATTTCCATTTCCTACATATATTGTATCACTGAGTTCCTGTGAAATTCCGTTTGGTCCAAATAAAGTTAATTGGAGGAATACAGTCCCTGGCTCTTCGAAACACTCAAAGAAACCTGCAGTCGTATAACTTTGGGTGGTACCATTATTATAATCAATGGTCCAAATCATCTCTACCATAGGTTCTTCTTCAGAATAGTAAATTTCATGGCATTCGCCAACACAAATATTATCTGGTGCTACGATAAAACCATCAAACTGGCTGAATAAAAAGAAGGGGCATAGGAATAAAAAGAGGGATAGTAAGGTTTTCGTTTTCATAAAAAGGAATTTAGTGAATAGCTGAATATATCTGTAAGAGTACTTAGATGGGTAAAACGCTGCACAGGTATGATTTTTTATATTGCCATCGTATTGCCATCGTAGGGGCGTATTACAATACGCCCCTACGATGGCAATACATTTCATAATTTTAACATTATAAAAAATAACCTAAAAAGGGTATTGATCGACGTCGAGAACCCCTGCATCTTTGTACCATCAAACGCACACCGTAAGGTTTTTTAAAATTTATAATCCATTCTAAAAAAACCTTTATGCCTTGAAGCGATTCCACCTCTGCTTCAAGGCATTTTTTTGTCTAGTTTTCGATATCGTTTTAGGAGGTTTACCGATAGGTGTCTTTTGGTGACGGGTTGTTGGTGGTATTCTTTTAGCAGCCATCGAGCAGCAACTGGTACGGGTTGATTTTCGTAAAAATTATCTCGACAAAAATGGAGATATTTCATCACCATAAAGGCATTAAACCAACGAAAAAACCGCTGCTCAAAGCTTTTTAGATTCGTCGTATTTCCCTGAATTTCTTTTAGTTTTTCTGAAAATTTAATTAAGTCCAAAAAATCTTGTACTGCTTCAGAAAGTCCAGCAATCAACACTTTTAAAGCGGCTGGTTTTATTTTAAACAGATTCTCAGATTTTTCGAATAAGGCCTTTAAATCTACGAATGATTGAGGCGCATAGGTTGTGAGTGATTGTTCAGATTGAACGAGTGTCCCGATAGCTCGGCCGGTTCCAAATGGTACGCGTTCTGAAATACGAGGAGAAGGAATAACTCGAGTAGTTTTTAATTCATCAAACTGTCCAAGTGGAATAAACTTGTGTAAAAAATAAAAATCTTCTCCCGCTTTTTTACGATTCATCCCGCCTTGTTGTTGATAGGCATCGGCTCGAATTGCCATCGAAGAACCAATCGTTTGAAAAGCATATGGAAAACCCATAAACCGCTGAGCATGAATATAATATCTGAGATGCAACTCATAAGCAACAATGGCTTCATAGATTTTCTCCTCAAAATCATCTCCCTTAATTGGATGTTCAAAATGAATGCTACAACCTTGTAATTTTGGTTGACGTTCAAAATGCTTTTCTAGTTCTACTAAATAGTTTTTATCACAACTCGAATCGGCATCGTAACAACTGAGAATTCCTTTTTGATTTCCAGCTTGAGCCAAACGATAGACACCTTCATCTAAACCAATTTTTCTAGCCAACCCTACTCCAGCGTGCTTCGCAGGTAGATTGGTATGATATAATACATGAAACTTACAGGTTGCGGTTGAATTCGTCAATCCCCATTCGCAAGCTTGCTGGTACATGGCTTGATTTTCTTTTTTGACTTTCTTGGTATCTTCTTTTGAATCATTGAGAACGACTATAATCTCTACTGCTCTCTTCGGTGGATCGCAATCGGCTAAGGATTTTAGGCTGGTTAATAATTCTTCTTCTCGATAGGCTGGAATGACGACCACTAAATTAAGATCCGGATGTGGTGCACCGAAGATTTGTGCAGGGAAGAGGGCGGACTTTTTTAGGTAGTTTGTGATGTGCGGATTTTTTGATGTGCGGATTAATAGATTTTTTGATGTGCGGAT